>NZ_JADBVM010000007.1:0-13474 GCF_020244875.1 Microcystis sp. M44BS1 | reverse complement strand
GGTATGGTTCGATAGGGGGGCATAAATCGACTAAATCCTTATCTGGCAAGAGACTTAATTGATTAGTTCGCTCTAGAGCAAAAACAATTGACAAAAATCGCTAAATGCCTTTCTATATAAGGGTTCCATCCCTTATAACCTCCGTCCATTGCATAACACAAACCGAAGAGCCAAAAAGTCTTTGTATGATTAACTCCCAATCCAACTTGAAAAACCCACTCCCCACTCCCTAAGTCATAAAAAAAAGGTGGGCCAGCACCCACCTTTTTTCAA
Source organism: Microcystis sp. M44BS1 (assembly GCF_020244875.1). Lineage (NCBI taxonomy): Bacteria > Bacillati > Cyanobacteriota > Cyanophyceae > Chroococcales > Microcystaceae > Microcystis > Microcystis sp. M44BS1. Next base: position 13,201 of record NZ_JADBVM010000007.1, on the reverse strand, counting down.
CCTTAGATGTTAGCGATAATTAGGCCTCATCGAGGGCGGCAATACCGGGTAAAACCTTACCTTCGAGTAATTCCAAACTAGCGCCACCACCAGTGGAAATATGGCTCATTTTTTCCGCCACTCCCACTTTTTCCACCGCCGCTACCGAGTCACCACCACCGATAATAGTAGTTGTACCCGTAGCGGTTAAATCGGCTAAAGTGTGAGCGATCGCATCTGTACCCGCCGCAAATTTATCGAACTCGAACACCCCCATCGGGCCATTCCAGAGGACAGATTTACAGTTAGATAAAGCTTTTTGGAAAACTTTAACTGATTCAGGTCCAATATCCAATCCCATCCAACCATCGGGAATATTTTCGACGTTGACGATTTGGGAATTGGCATCTTTATCAAATTTATCCGCTAACACCACATCGGTAGGAAGGAGGAATTCCACCCCTTTTTCTTTAGCTTTTGCCTCTAGGGATTTAGCTAACTCTAGTTTGTCTTCTTCCACCAAAGACTTACCAACACTTAAACCGCGGGCCTTGTAGAAAGTAAAGATCATACCGCCACCGATGAGCAGTTTATCGCACTTTTCCAATAAAGTTTCAATCACGCCAATTTTACTAGAAACCTTAGAACCGCCGATAATCGCCGCTAGGGGACGTTGGGGAGTTTCAATAGCTGCTTGTAGGTAGTTTAACTCTTTTTCAATCAAATAACCCGCCACCGAGGGGCTGAGATAGTGGGTAACGCCTTCCGTGGAAGCGTGGGCGCGGTGGGCGGTACCAAAAGCATCATTAACGTATAAATCGGCATTAGCGGCTAATTTTTTGGCAAAATCGGGATCATTTGCCTCCTCTTCACCGTGGAAACGCAGATTTTCTAAAAGGGCCACTTGACCGTTAGACATTTGACTAATCGCTGCCGTCACTCCCTCACCAATAGAATCGGGACACATGATTACTTCCTGGCCCAATAATTCCGAGAGACGTTTAGCCACAGGAGTCAGACGCAAATTTTCTTTAACTTGACCGTCGGGGCGACCCATGTGGCTGCATAAAATAACCTTAGCCCCTTTTTTGATTAAATCCTCAATAGTTGGTAGTGCCGCCCGAATGCGGGTATCATCGCTGATTGCCCCGGTGGCTTTGTCCATGGGAACGTTAAAATCGACCCGGACTAAGACCCGTTTACCCGCTAAATCAGCCTCTGTTAAATTCGCTACTGTTTTTTTTGGCACAGCCCATAACCTCCTAGATTGCTTACCGTACAATAAAGATTAAATCAGGGTATCGCTACTTGCGGCAATTACTTTGACAAAGATTATTTCAGATTTGGGGATCAGTGTTGCAGTTCTAAGACTGATTTTCCCAGAAAAATTTGATTGGAGAGACTTGCTAATTATGTTTGAGACGATTTTATTTCCCATCGACCACAGCCGCGAAAGTCGTGACGCGACCAGTAGTGTGATCGAATTAGTCAAAATCTTTGACAGTCGTTTGGTCCTGTTGTCGGTGGTGGAAACGACACCCACCGGAGAAATTGCCGCCGACGATAAGATGAATTCGATCGAAGCGGTGGATAGATTGTTACAATCGGCGCAAGCGATTTTCGCTCAGGCTAGCATCAAGGCAGAAATGATTGAACGGGAGGGAATACCCTCTTTTGTCATCTGCGATGTGGCCGATGAAGTTAATGCCGACCTGATCGTTATGGGTTGTCGCGGTTTAGGATTAACCAGCGAAGGTGTGTCCGAAAGCGTCACCACCAAAGTTATTAACCTTGCCCCCTGTCCAGTGTTGATTATCCCTTAATCAGTGAGCAGTTATCAGTGAGCAGTTATCAGATGTGAGTTTTCAGTCCACTGATTACTGTTTACTGCTCACTGAAACAAAGCTCCCCACCCCCGTCTCCTGAGAGAAATGTAACGAATTGTGAGAGTTTCAGCCGTCAACCCTTGAAAACTCGATCGATGGGGTTGCTTGAAGTAATTCTTAGGCCTAAAGTGTAATCTTAAAGTTTTATGATCAATTTTCCTGTTGATCGGAAAAAGGAGAACTCAAACACAATGGCTGAAACTGGATACAAACAGGTGGTGACACCCTACAATGATGATCCGTTCATTGGTCATCTAGCTACCCCCATTTCCGCTTCTGGTTTTACCAAAGCTTTTATTGGTAACTTACCTGCCTATCGTCCCGGTCTAGCTCCGATTCTGCGCGGTCTAGAAGTGGGTATGGCCCACGGTTATTTCCTCGGTGGTCCCTGGGTTGTCCTGGGTCCCTTGAGAGACTCGGAATATGCTAATCTCGGCGGCTTAATCCCCGCTTTAGCCATGGTTCTCTTGGCTACGGGTTGTTTAGCTAGTTATGGTCTTGTCTCCTTCCAAGGTAAGGCCGCTAGTGGTGATCCTCTGCAATCCTCCGAGGGTTGGAGTCAATTCGCCGCCGGTTTCTTTATTGGTGGTATGGGTGGCGCTTTTGTGGCCTATTTCCTCCTAGAAAATCTTGGTGTCGTTGATGGCATCATGCGCGGGGTTTTTAATCAATAATTAACCCTTGTTCTACCTGATTATCATTTCCTTATTTTTTTACTAGGAGCATTTGACATGACTGGTGCCTACGCAGCTTCTTATCTGCCTTGGATTTTAATCCCGATCGTCTGTTGGTTAATGCCAGCTGTGGTTATGGGTTTGTTATTCATCTATATCGAAAGTGAATCCTAATTTAGTCTAGGATTCCTACAATTAAGGACTTGAAAATTAGCTATTTGATAGTTAGTTTTCAAGTCCTATTTTCTGAGGAAAAAGGAAAAGTATTGACCAGATGAAAATGGGTAAAACCCCACACCCCACACCCCACACCCCAACCCCCCCCGATGTCGGGGGGGGTTGGGGGGGGTCACACCCCACCCCCACCGAAAAACTTTTTGCCGCAAACCCCACTCATAAAGCGGTTAGATAGCGGATTTTTTCCAACAATAGGGAGGGTTGAATCGGTTTGAGGAGATAGTCGTCAATGCCATGACGACCGAGAAAATTAACGCTGATTTCAGGGGTATCATTCAAGATTAGCACTTTACTGGCTTGAGTTTGGCTAGATTTTTTTAAGAGATGACAGAGATGATATATATCGGGCATTTTCCGATCGACAATTATAATACTTGGCTGCACGATCTCAATTTTTTTGATAGCGGAGACACTATCGATTAACCAAATAACTTGATAATGTGCCACCATCAATAACTCACAAATAAGATTGGCAATTTCTTCGTCACTTTCAATCAAAACTACAGTGGGATGGTGCTGATTAAAATGGGGATTATTATCCGAGGGTTGGCGCTGGGATTTGGGGGGCTTTTGTTGAGGTAAACGGACGGTAAAAATGGAACCTTTATCTAAGCAAGATTCTACCTCGATCGTGCCGCGATGCAGTTCCACTAATTGTTTAGTTAAAGCCAATCCTAATCCCATACCACCATAACGACGTTTACGAGAGCCATCCAACTGGGTAAATTTTTCAAACAGAAGCGGTATTTTTTGAGCGGGAATGCCGATGCCCGTGTCCTCTACCTGAAAAATGACCTGACTGCCTTCTTTCCACAGTCTCAGCGTGATAGCACCCTGTTCGGGGGTAAATTTCAGGGCATTTTTTAACAAGTACAAAAGTATCTGCTGAACTCGATCGTAATCGGCGTAAAAATAATTATCTTTTTCGGTAATTTTCATCTCTAAAATTAGATTAATTTCTTTAATTTCTGCCTCTGTTTTGATAATTTCTAAAACATGATTACAGAGGTATTTTAGGGAAAATTGTTTAATATCTAAAACGGCTTTTCCTGCCGAAACTTGCGAGAAATTAAGCAAGTCATTAATTAATTCTAATAGTTTATTGCCGTTATCCTGAATAACTTTTAGATAGTGTTTTTGTTTGTCGGGAGGTAAAAAATTATTAGCTGCCGAGCATTTTTGCAGGGTACTGGACAAACCGATAATACAAGTTAGGGGAGTTAATAACTCATGACTCATATTATTTAAAAATTCACTTTTGCAGAGGTTAGCGGCTTCCGCGGTCATTAAAGTATCTTGTAATTCTTGGGTTCTTTCGATTACCCGGCGCTCAAAAATATCTTTTTGTTCCTGTACTTGGGAATATAATTGCGCTTGATAGATAGCGATGGCGAGATGTTCACCAATCTGACCTAAAAATTTCTTTTCCTGCGGCAACCATTGGCGTTTTTCTCCACATTGATGGGCAATTAATAAACCCCACAATTCTTCTTGTACCACAATCGGGGCGATTAATTTTGATCGCACTTGGTGTTGTCGCAAAAATTCCGACAAACAGAAGGAAGAAGAATAGTTAACATCCACATCATCCACGGCCAAAATTAATCCTTGACGATACTTTTCCTTGTATTGGGGAATATAGGAAAAACAATCGTCTTCGGGGGTTAAATTTAACACGGAATTTATCTGGTCAGAAATGCGCGACTCGGAAGTTATTTTCCCCTTTCCCTCACCGGTATCGGGGAAAAATTGATAAATTAACAATCGGTCCACTTGCAGAAACTCCCGCGCTTCCCTGACTACGGTTTCCAAAATCACCGGTAACTCCAGACTCTGACGAATTTGGGTGATGACTTGGTTTAATAATCTTTCCTGTTCGATTTGTTGGGATAGGGCAGCTTCTACCGGTTGACAAACGGAGAAGATGCGGGAACAACCCCCCTCAGCAGCCGGAGAAGAAATTATCGAGAGAATTTTGACTAAAATTTTATTTTGAAAACTGCTGACATTATTGGATAGAGGCAGATTTAAAATTTGATAACTCTGCTCAATTTTCGGGTGGTGGAGAGACTTGACGGCCAGTCCTTGCAGAAAACTTTTAATCGTGTTCGCTTCAAAACTAATGCGGACTTCGTACTGAAAATTATGCCCTTGGGGACTCGCTAACAATAAAGCTTGTAGGTCAGTGGAAAGCAAGAGTTGATAGATTTCCCCTGTCTGTGGGGGAATGTCTCTTTCACTTAGACTAATCCTCGGCCCTGTTACCTGTATTGCCAACTGTCCCCACCAAGAACGAATTTGTTCGAGGTGAGTAGATGACAACACTTGACAGCAAACATAAGCGGGAGAAGCGTTCATTTATCATTCATCAGTTATCAGTCATCAGTTATCAGTCATCAGTTATCAGTTATCAGTTATCAGAAGGCAGGAGATAGGGTGTTGGGGTTTTAGGGTGTTGGGGTTTTAGGGTGTTGGGGTTTTAGGGTGTTGGGGTTTTAGGGTGTTGGGGTTTTAGGGTTTTAGGGTTTTAGGGTTTTAGGGTTTTAGGGTGTTGGGGTTTTAGGGTGTTGGGGTTTTAGTTGAAATTCCCCCACTTCCCCACTTCCCCACTTCCCCACTTCCCCACTTTCCCACTTCCCCAAACCCCAGTCATCAGTAAGGGGACTGGGGTTGGGGTTTTAGTGAAGATTTTTCTTAATTCCTATCCCCTAACACCTATTCCCTGTTCTTTAAATTGCCGCAGACAGATATAATCGTCTCTATCTACCTAAAAATAATCCCTCGATCGAGACCCCGATTCTCAAAACCTAATCATTATTTAACCTGACTCTCAAAACTTATGCATCGTATTGCTCCCCAAGCGGGTGGTTGGACAGCAGATACCGAAGGGGTGATTATTATTGACCAAAATCCGGCCCCGATTGTCCTCCTCACCATGGCTGATACCGATATTCAAACTCTAGCGGCAGCTATCGACCATCTACCGGATAATTTTCCCGCAATTCGCGCCCTCAATTTATCGCAGTTACAGCAGCAATACAGTATCGATAACTATGGGGACAAGGTACTATCCCAAGCAAGGGTGATTATTCTTCGCTTATTGGGGGGACGGGGGAGTTGGTCCTACGGGTTGGAAGTAGTTAAGGAAATTGTCGAGGAAACCGGTGCGACTTTATTTGTCCTCCCGGGAGAGGATAAACCAGATTTAGAGTTGATGAGTCATTCCACTGCTTCCCTGACTACTGTTAACCAGTTATGGTGCTATTTCACGGAAGCAGGGATAGATAACTGGATTAATGCTGCTAAATTTATCGCGCATACCTGTCTCCATCTCGACTATCCTCCCTCTCCTCCTCAGGTTGTCCCGAGGTTGGGAATCTATTCCCAGATAACCCTACCCCAACCCCAAGCACGGACTTGGATACTTTTCTATCGTTCCCATTATCTCGCGGGTAATACCAAAGCTATCGATGCTTTAATCAGCGCTTTCACCCAAAGAAATATGGAAACTGTCCCCATCTTTCTCTCCTCTCTCCGGGAAATTGAAGTGCAAGAGGAACTATTAACCCTCTTTTCCCACCATCCCCCGGACCTAATTCTCGATACCACTAGCTTCTCTATCCAGCGACCGGAAGACAAACAAAATCATCACTTCTGGCAGTCCCTCAATAAACCCATCTTCCAAGTTATCCTCAGCAGCAGCAGTTTAGAAGCTTATCAACAGGGTTATCAAGGTCTTTCCCCCCGGGATGTGGCTATGAATATCGCTTTACCGGAAATGGATGGCAAAATTATCACCCGCGCTATTTCCTTTAAATCTGTCCTCACCCGACATCCGAAACTAGAAACGGAAATAGTTATCTATCAACCCCTCCCCCACCGGGTTGATTTTGTCGCTGATTTAACCGCAAACTATTGTCAACTCTCCTCCCTTCCCAACTCCCAGAAAAAAATTGCCCTCATTTTCCCCAACTATCCCAATAAGGATGGTCGTATCGCTAACGGAGTCGGTTTAGATACTCCCGCTAGTGGTCTGGAAATTCTTCGCGCATTACAAACCCAAGGTTATACCCTCACCGACCTACCCGACCATAGCGATGAATTAATGCGATTGCTTATTTCCGGTATCACTAATGACCTGGAGACAAGGGAATTAAAACCTATCTATCAATCTCTCTCCCTAGAAGCATATCTAGATTATTTCTCCTCCCTTCCCCCCGATAATCAAAGCGCTCTCCTTGACCGTTGGGGATATCCAGACAAGGATTTTCCTATCCCGGGCCTCCAGCTAGGTAATGTCTTTATCGGTATTCAACCTTCTCGCGGTTATGACCTTGACCCGACTCTTAATTATCATTCCCCCGACCTGGAACCTACCCACAGCTATCTCGCTTTTTACCATTGGTTACGACAGGAATTTCAAGTCACTGCTGTGATTAATCTCGGTAAACACGGCAATTTAGAATGGCTACCCGGGAAAAGTCTCGCTCTTTCTCCCCATTGTTATCCCGAAATCGCTTTCTCGTCGCTGCCGAATTTTTATCCTTTTATTGTCAATGACCCCGGAGAAGGTTCCAACGCTAAAAGACGTTCCCAAGCTGTTATCATCGACCATCTCACTCCCCCAATGACGCGAGCGGAATTGTATGGGGATTGGGAAAAGCTAGAGTCTCTCATCGATGAATATTATCAGGCAGAATCTCTTGATCCTTCTCGTTTAGCTCTGATTCGCGAGCGGATTAACAATCTGGTGGCGAAAACTAATCTCGATCGAGAGCTAGGCAAGATCAACGCTTCCTTTGGTCAATTTCTTACCCTCGTGGATGGTTATCTCTGTGAACTCAAGGAAGCACAAATCCGCGACGGTTTACATATCTTCGGTCAATGTCCCCAGGGTCAGCAGTTAATTGATTTAATCCAATCGATCGCCCGTTCTCCTAGTCCCGACCGCCCCGGTTTAACCCGTTCGATCGCCCTTGACCTCCATCTCGACTGCGACCCCCTGACGGAATATAACGATACCACTACTTATCTGGAGGGTCTCGCTCAGGATTTAATTAGCCGGAAAATTGAACCTGTAGGCGAAAATACGGCAAAAGAATTGGTTTGGCTAGAAAATCAGTTAATTCCTGCTTTAAAACAAACCCCCGATGAACTTACCTATCTCTTAAAAGGTCTCGCTGGCCAATACGTCCCCAGTGGTGCTTCCGGCGCTCCTACCCGCGGCCGTCCCGATGTTCTCCCCACCGGCAGAAATTTCTATTCCGTCGATACCCGCGCAATCCCCACAGAAACCGCGTGGGAAGTGGGAAGAAAGGCCGCAGAGGCACTAATTGAACGTTATACCCAAGAAAATGGCGAATATCCCCGCACTTTGGCGATTTCTATCTGGGGAACTTCGACGATGAGAAATAGTGGCGAAGATGTGGCCGAAGCCATGGCTTTACTGGGAATTCGTCCCCTTTGGGATGGTTTTTTCCGTCGGGTGGTCGGGTTTGAAATCCTTACCCCGTCTAGCTTAGGCCGTCCTCGTATTGATGTGACCGTTCGGGTATCGGGCTTTTTTAGGGACAGTTTCCCCAGCATACTACATCTTCTTAATTCTGGCATAAATGCGGTAGCTTGTCAAGAGGAAGAGGAAAAAATTAATCCTTTAGCGGCGAAAGTGAAGACAGAGAGGGAGTTTTGGCTAAGTCAGGGCTTAGGAGAAAAAGAGGCGAAACTGAGAGCTACTGCCAGAATCTTTGGCTGCAAACCGGGTGCTTATGGGGCCGGTTTACAGGGGTTAATCGAGTCACAAAACTGGCAAAATGATCAAGACTTAGCTAATGCTTATATTAACTGGAGTTGTTATGCCTATGATAGTCAAGGAACTGCCCATTCTTTACCAGAAGTATTGAGAAATAGACTGCAAGAATTAGAGATAGTGCTGCACAATCAGGACAATCGAGAACACGATATTTTCGACTCCGATGACTACTATCAGTTTCAAGGCGGCTTAACTGCCAGTGTCCGGGCTTTAACCGGCAAAAATCCCGTCACCTATTTTGGTGATCATTCCCGTCCAGAAAATCCCCGCATCAGAACCCTAGAGGAAGAAATTCGTCGCGTTTACCGCTCGCGAGTGGTTAATCCCAAATGGATAGCGGGAGTGATGCGACACGGCTATAAAGGCGCTTTCGAGATGGCTGCAACCGTAGATTATATTTTTGCCTACTCTGCCACTACTCACCTAGTGGAGGATTTTATCTATCAGGGAGTAGCCGAAGCTTATTTATTTGACGAGAAGGTACAACAATTTATTCAGGAGAAAAACCCCTGGGCATTGCGAGATATGGCCGAAAGATTATTAGAGGCTCAACAACGGGGATTATGGACGCAGGTGGACCAGAAAACTTTAGATCGATTGAGGGCAATTGTCCATGAGGCCGAAGGAGCGATCGAATCGGGTCAGTAATTAGACCTCTGGCAAAAATCAAAAATCTTCCGTTAGAACGTAGGTTGGGTTGAAGCATGAAACCCAACGCCCGCTCCTGTTACGCTACCGCTAACCCATCCTACAAATAATTGTGTCTCCCTACTTAGAATCAGTCTATACTATATATTCTCCGGGGAGAAATTGCTTAGATTACTTTAGTAATGAGAAACGGGACTAAATAATGGCCGGAATTGAGGGATTGAGGATTAAAAATTATCGAGCGCTCAAGGATATAACCCTGGGCAAGTTATGGAACACTCAAAATCGAGATTCTCTGACACCGATGACGGCCGTTATCGGCAAAAATGGTGTGGGAAAAAGCACACTTTTTGATGCGTTCGGTTTTTTATCTGATTGTCTTAAAGGAGGAGTAGAAGAAGCTTGTGATGCGCGAGGTCGGGGCGGGTTTGAGCGTCTTCGTTCCCAGGGTCAGGAAGGAAGCATTGAATTTCAGATTTACTATAAAGAAGATTACAATTCCCGACCAATTACCTATGAGTTAGCTATTGATCTAGATACGGATAATAGACCTTATGTAAAAAAAGAAAGACTCAGACAGAGAAGAAAAGGTCAAAAGACCGGATGGCCTTTTTCATTTTTACTCCTCGATGAAGGGAAAGGAATCGTCTGGAAAGGAGAAGAAGAAGGGAAACAAGTAGAAGAAGGTCAAGACCATTTTGATTTACTTAAGTTAATAGAAGAAGCTGATGAGGAAAGCAAGGAAACCGAGTTAGTGGAACTGAATGATAAGCGCAAACTAGGAATTGCTACGTTAGGTTCTCTCAAACCGCATCCGAGAATTTCCCTATTTCGGAGATTTATTGAGGGATGGTATCTCAGCTATTTTACTCCCGATGCGGCCAGAAGTTTGCCCCTAGCTGGACCCCAGAAACATTTGAATATCCATGGAGATAATCTCGGTAATGTGGTGCAGTTTATGGAAAGAGAGCATTCCAAGAAATTTCAGAATATACTTAATAGTATTTCTCGTAAGATACCGGGTATAGAAAAAATTAGCACAGAAAAAAGTCCCGATAATCGACTACTATTAAAATTTAATGATCGGGGATTCCAAGACCCATTTTATGTACAACAAATGTCCGATGGTACTTTAAAAGTATTCGCCTATCTCTTACTGTTAGAAGACCCTTCCCCACCGCCATTTATCTGTATTGAAGAGCCAGAAAACGGCTTATACCATAAACTATTAGAAACCTTGGCTCAAGAATTTAGAAAACACGCCACAGGACAGAGAGGACGTTCTCAAATTTTTATCACCACTCATCAACCTTATTTTGTTGATGCTCTCCAGCCGGAAGAAGTTTGGATTCTGGAAAAAGGTGATGATGGGTTTTCTCGGATTAAACGGGCTAGTGACAATCCCTTAATCAAGAATCTCGTCTCAGAAGGATTGCCCCTTGGTAGTCTTTGGTATAGTGATTACTTAGATGAGAGATAAGGCCATGCACTTTGAAATTTTGGTTGAGGATTCGTCGGGAAAAAAAGCACTTGATATTCTAATTCCTAAGATTATTGACATGAATGCAGGTCATACATTTAGGGTTCATTCCTATAAAGGCAGTGGTCATATTCCCAGAGACTTACAGTCTGTTTCCGATCCTAGTAAACGGATTCTTCTTGAGCGACTACCTAAACTGATTCAAGGATATGATAAAACTTTTTCTAGTTACCCTGATAATTATGCTGCTGTACTGATTGTGGTTTGCGATCTGGATAATCGATGTTTTCGAGAATTTCGACAGGAATTAGGCAATTGTCTGGAAAAATCTGCGATCAAATCCCCAATTTACTTCTGTATTGCTATTGAAGAAGGAGAAGCTTGGTATTTAGGTGATATTAATGCCATAAAAATTGCTTATCCCCAGGCCAAAAGTGCTATCTTGGATTCCTATATTAATGATAGTATCTGTGGTACTTGGGAAAAACTGGCAGATGCTATATACAGAGGTGGAGCGAAACAATTATCTAAGTTAGGTGGAGCTTCTGTGGGTCAAGAGAAAACAGTCTGGGCAGAAAATATTTCTCCTCAGATGAATGTGGATATTAATCGATCGCCCAGCTTTGGCTATTTTCGAGATAAACTACGTCATCTCAGTCAGGAAGAATCAAGATAAGGACTATTTTTTCAGGCTAAACTTTTAGGCATTTAAAATAATCGTCGAGAGCGGGGAATAGGGGATAGTGACCAGTAACCAGTGAGCCTAAATCTGGTTATTAAAGACTGATTAAGTAGGTGGGTGGAATTAAATATAAGATGAACGTAGGTTGGGTTGAAGTATGAAACCCAACCCCCGATTATGTTACACTACCGCTAACCCTAGATAAGGTAACTGGATGAACAGGGAATCCCTCGCCTGAGTGCGATGGGAGCGTCAATACTGATATTTAACTTTGGCTGGCTCAGAGAAACTATCAAAATTCTGCAAATCTAACTTTTATTTTGTTAAAGAATTTCTCGCAAAGTTGCCGACGGACACTCACCGAACATTTTCTTATAATCTTTGGCAAATTGACCCATCTGCCAGAATCCCCACTGTAGGGCGATCGCACTAACAGTAATTCCTTTACCCGCAGACGCTTTTAGTTGTCGTCGTACCCCGTTAAGACGTTGAATTTTGAGATAAGTCGCAGGTCCGGGGCCAAAACATTCCTGAAAACCGTAACGGAGGGCTGTCAATTGATATTCATTTTGTCTGATTTAGGATAGCAGAATTATTAAAAATTATTAAGTATTATTAAGAGTTATTCTCTTGTCAATAGGCATTATACCTCACCAATCTTAATTGTCGAGTTTTTTGGCTTTTATGGGTTAATAACGTCAGACTCTGACTTTTTTCCTTGATTTAGTGGTTTCTCGTTATCCGCAATATTTTTTAAAATTTATGGTCAATTCTTAATAAAAATCTATAAGTCTAAGTTTGCCATTTTTTGATAGCGATCGCTTTTGCCAAGCTTCTATAATAGTCTTCTAGAGGCTAATAGATAGAAAGTCGCTGTTTATTCAAGCAAGCAAATTTAGAAAGAAGATAGGAGATAAATACCCTTAAAATTGATGAGCAGGAGGAAATATTACCAGTTAAAGGTTCGCTGCTATGAAATTCCGTCAATTGATGCGGGCAACAGAAAATAAATACAATCGGCTGCTGGCAAATCTGCTCTCGCTCTACATTATTTACCCGTTTTTAGTATATCTACCCCTGGGAGATTGGCTGATTTTCTTTTTCTTCTCCCTCTCTCTGATCATCGCCGTCTATCAGATCGATCAAAGTAAATTGGCTTTAAGATTTAATATCGGTCTGTTTTTGATTGCCCTCCTCCTGCGAGCATTCAGCACGATTATCCCTATTTATAGCGATTTCAACCGTTGGTTCGATCTGTCTAGTACATTAATTTCTCTAGCTTTTGTTAGTTTATGCGTGTACTCGATTTCACGAGAATTAATTCTCGCCGAACAGGTAACATCCGATATCATCAAAGGGGGAATTTGTGTCTATTTTCTCTTAGGATTTTTCTGGGCGGCCGCTTATAATATTGTCCAGATTTTCGACTCCGATTCCTTTAGCTCCGCCGCTAAAACCGTCAACGAGGCGGATCTACTTCATTTCAGCTTTACTACCTTGGCCACGGTTGGTTACGGTGATATAGTTCCTGCCAGTAAAGTCGCTAGAGTTCTAGCCAATTTAGAAGGAATGACTGGAGTTCTCTATCCCGCCGTTTTTATCGCTCGTTTAGTCAGTTTACACAATGGTCGTTAACCAAAACAATTGATCGCCCTGGGGGAATATTAGTTGACATCCTCGCCGCCCTAAAAGTGCGGCGATTCCTAAACCTCACGATTTAAGTTTCTGCTTCCACCACCGTCGCATACCACAGTTAAAAAACCATGTACTGTCTTACACAGAGTCCACAGACTTTCGCCCCATTTC
>NZ_JADBVM010000069.1:0-5209 GCF_020244875.1 Microcystis sp. M44BS1 | reverse complement strand
TGTGCCAAGGGAGTTGCGTGGGAATAATATCCCAATCGATCGGAGGGCGCAAGCTTTGCGCCCCTACAGTAACGGATTTTGTCCACAATGTAGGGGCGAACTGCGTTCGCCCAAAAGGTACATTATCAAAGCGCAAGTCCCCAATCCAGATAAAAATGGTGTCAGTGGGGAAAAAGCTCACCCCCTAGGATTGCTGTAAAAAAATTAATTCAGCCGGCGTTACCGCTCCTTTTTCGGTAATGATAGCGGTGATGAAAGCGGCGGGAGTAACATCGAAGGCGGGGTTATAAAAGTTAACATCTCTAGGACAAAGGGTTGTCGTCCCCACCTGATAAATTTCGGCACTATCGCGCTGTTCGATCGGGATACCCGTACCATCCTTAAGGGAAAAATCCACCGTCGATAGGGGGGCAGCCACATAAAAAGGCAGATTATGAGCTTTTGCCAGCACCGCGAGGGAATAGGTGCCGATTTTGTTGGCCGTGTCCCCATTGGCCGCAATGCGATCGGCCCCGACAATCACCGCATCGATCAGTTTTTGCTGCATACAGTGGGCCGCCATGCTATCGGTGATCACGGTGACGGGAATTCCCTCCCGCGCACATTCCCAGGCGGTTAATTTTGCCCCTTGCAACCTTGGCCGGGTTTCATCTGCATACACTTGTATTAGTCTTCCTGCCGTCCAAGCGGAACGAATTACCCCTAAAGCAGTACCATAACTGGCCGTGGCCAGGGAACCAGTATTACAGTGGGTTAAAATTGTCAGTTTTTCCGGTTGCTCCGGCAGCGCCAATAAACCATGGTGACCGATCGCCCGACAGGTTTCCACGTCTTCTTTTTGGATATTGTGGGCAGTTTCAAGGAGATTTTTGCTAATTACTGCCACTTCTGGGCCACTTTCCCTGGCCACTTTTAACATTCGCTCGATCGCCCAGAATAAATTCACCGCCGTGGGCCGGGTTTGCGCTAATCGATCGGCTATTCTAGTTAAATCAGCCAGAAATTCCTCTTTCTGGTCAGTTTTAATTTCCTGCGTTCCTAAAACCATACCGTATGCAGCCGCTACCCCGATCGCCGGAGCGCCGCGGACAATCATCGTTTCGATCGCCCGGGCCATGGCTTCACTGCTGGTGATCTCAACTTCCCCATAGTCCATGGGTAAACGGGTTTGATCGATCAGCCAGACTTTGTTATCTTGCCAACGCACGGGATAGATTGAGTTACTCTCGGGGGTGGTTGTGGTCATAACATTTTTAGATTGAGAATTAGCCAAATTTACCAGTATAGCAGCGGGCTTTCTCTACTTTGTGTTTTTTTGTAAAAAGTAATTTTAAATACAGAAACTTTTTTTATAATGTATAAATAAGTGACTAGGAAAAATTGAAGAATACTTTCTCACTTAGTCCGAGCTTTTATATTAACTAATTCCGAGGATAATTACCGTGAAAACAGCGAAATATCCCGAAAAAATTGCCGCTCTCTGGACAACATTCCTCTTGGGAACCCTATTTCACACCCAACTGGGTTTAATGCCGCTTTTCCATGGTCAATCGATCGTCGAGAGCCATCAAACCAGCAATCTCGATCCGATTTTCTGGGGAATGTTGCTCTTTTTTTTGCTGCCAATGTTAGCGATTATCGGGGTCAATTTTAGCGAAAGTCGCTCCTTGAGAAAGGCCCATTTCTGGCTGACAATTCTCTATTCTGTCTTGAATTTAGCCCATCTAATCGCCGATCTTTTGGTCAGACCGATCGCCTGGTATCAAATCGCTCTCATGGCAATTTTATTGATCATCGGACTGATTTTAAATCTAGTTTCCTATCAATGGCTGCGGTTAGCGATCGCCCATCCGCACCATCTCTCGGAAAGTCATTAGTAGTGCCAAGATCAAAAGGTGGCCGGTTGACTAACTGATTCAGACAAGAGGAGGCCTTTTGATCTCAAGTTGGTGCTTATGAAAGCAAAAGCAAGCTTAAACCAGAGCTAAAGGGATTTTTTCGGGAAATTTAACTTAAAAAATCTAATTAATCCCTATTATTCCCCAGATCAGCCTGTAAATTGCCCCTATTTCCGGGCTGCTGCTGCCACCTCATCTCACCAAGTGCGGATCTTTTTAGCTATGATAGTTCAGAACCAAGCCAATAAAGGGAACTTTTGGGGCTGGTTATTCATCAGAAAACTCCTGATCGGAGGAGTTAAGCAGACGATATAGTTCAGATTAATGGCAAATATTGGTTAATAGTAATAACGAGGTAATTATTTTGATGAAATCTCTCATTCGTTGGACGGCAACTCTTGGTTTAGTAGGAACGACAATGTTGACTTCGCTGCTGGGCAGCTATTCTAAAGCACTCGCTTTACCGGAAGAACAAATCGTCAAAACCTTGCAGTCTGTACCTGTCTTCGCTATTGCCGATGATCAAGGAGTTCCCCTAATTGCCGTAGGAGAAAAAGAACAGAAATTCACGGGGGTTTTTATTAGTAAGCAGGACGCACAAAACTTTTTTGAACGACTGAAAAAAGAGAATCCTGAAGTGGCCAGCAAAGTTAAAGTTCAGCCCGTTTCCTTGGCACAAGTCTATAAAATGCAAACCAGTCAAACCGATCAAAATCGTTTAATTATCGATTTTGTTCCCAAAGAGTCGGAAGTAGAATCGGCGAAAAAACTGCTCAGTGAAAGAGGTCAACAGTATCAAGGTGGTGTACCTTTATTTGTGCCGAAAGCAGGAAAAGAGAGTAATTTTCTGGTGATCAATCGCAATAATCAGGATTTTATTCCTTTCTTCTTTGAAAAAGCCGCCGCTTTGCAAATGGTAGAACAATATAAAAAAGCTAATCCCGCCGAAGCAGCCACGGTGAAAATTGATGTTATTCCCTTAGAAAATGTCATTGCCACCCTACAACAAAGCAACGATGAAGCTTTAACTAAAATTCTCCTCTATCCTAGTCAAGAAACGATTGATTTTATTCGGGCAAATAGTAACCAAAAGGCTCCCAACCAACCCCCGGCAAATCAGCCACGCCCTAATAATAATACCAATAATCCCCCCACCCCTAATCGTTAAGCCTTGTGTCTGCTAGTATTTCCGGTCAAGAATTAAGTCAATGGCGCCAACAGGCGATCGCTGATTTAGCGCAAGCGCAACTATCTGCCAAGGAAGTGGATATCTTTCTGCAAGCAGTGACAGATTTAGATACTCTTTCCCTGCGCTTACAATCCTTTCGCGAACGAGAAAAAATCCCCTTGAGTTATTCTTGGTCGGAAATTACTAAACGCTGGCAAAAACGCCTGCAAGCAAGGGTTCCCTTGCAGTATTTGCTCGAATCGGTGGTCTGGCGTGATTTTACCCTGAAAGTCTCCCCAGGGGTCTTAATTCCTCGTCCCGAAACCGAGTTATTAATCGATATTGTTGGCGAAACCGTCAGAGGAGACGACGGGGGAATCTGGGTAGATCTGGGAACCGGTAGCGGTGCGATCGCTATTGGTTTAGCTAGTATCTTGACAAAAGCGGCAATATATGCTACTGATTACAGTCCAACGGCTTTAGCGATCGCCAAAGAAAATATCATCAATACGGGTTTTGCCGACAGAATTATCTTAAAACAGGGTTCTTGGTGGACACCCCTAGAGAAGTGGAAGGGACAGATTAGCGGGATGCTGTCCAATCCTCCCTATATTCCCAGTGCAGAAATCCCCGACTTACAAATTGAAGTGCGGGAACATGAACCCCGTTTGGCCCTCGATGGGGGTGAAGACGGATTACAGTCAATTCAATATCTAGTGGCCACTGCACCCGATTATCTGCGATCGGGAGGCCTTTGGCTAGTGGAAATGAGAGCCGGTCAAGGGGAAAAAGTAGCGCAAATGCTGGAAAATCAGGGCAATTATCGACAAATTCAGATTATTAACGACCTAGCAGGTTTCGATCGCTTTGTTTTGGCCGAGCGAATTTAGCGCAATGCACCCGCTTCGCAGTCCCGCAGCCAGAGACGCACCGCTTGGCCGATAGTCCCTTGACTGGTTTCTAGGGGAGGTAAGGGGACTTGAGCGGGTTCAAGGGCAGCTAATTGACTGTAAATCGTCACTAATCGCCATCCTTCCCCAGTTTTAGTTAAAAATAACCAGTGATAATTCTGGAGAGTGACAGAGCGATTTTTGCTATACTGACGCTCTAAAGTTGTAAAAAAAACCTGTTGAGTGTCATCGGCAATTTGACCAGAATATTGACTAGCACTTAAAGGTAGAGGTGCAAATTCGGGACGACCGGCAATAATCACAAAAACCGGTGTAGATAATTTTTGATCGATTTGGGAACGGGTAATAACTCGATTAGCATAACCGGGTAAATCTGACAAGAGGCGATCGACTAGAAGATTTAAATCCTCTGGACAGCTAGAAAGAGGACGACTAACTGCTGGGAAGTTAATCCCGAAAATAACCAGTAATACTCCTAAATATCGGCTAATTCGTGACAAATTTTTGCCCATGCTATTTTTGGCTCCTCGGCACCGGTGATCGGTCGTCCAATTACTAGATAATCAGCCCCAGCTTTAAGCGCTTGGGCCGGAGTCATCACCCGACTTTGATCCCCTTTGCTTGACCAGGAGGGACGAACTCCGGGGCAAACTAAGAGAAAATCCTCTCCACAGACGCGACGCAATTGCGCCACTTCTTGGGGAGAACAAACCGCCCCATCAATTCCCGATTCCTTGCCCAATAATGCCAGATTTAAGGCATATTCCGATAGTTCTAGGGGAATTTTGAGGTCGAGGGCTAATTCCCTGGCGTTAAGGCTGGTTAAAACGGTGATAGCGAGAAGTTTTGGCGGCGATAGCAGGTCAGAGATTGCCCCCTTTGCCGCCGTCAGTGCTTGCCGTCCGGCCGTTGCGTGCAGGGTGAGTAAATCCACTTGATAGCGACTAGCTGAACGACAGGCCCCGGCGACCGTATTGGGAATATCATGGAATTTGAGATCGAGAAAGATCTTTTTTTGTCTTTCTTGCAGAAGCGCCAGAATCTCTGCACCGCTACTGACAAATAATTCTAGTCCCACTTTCCAAAAATTGACTTCCGGCAACAGATCAAGGAGTGCGATCGCTTGTTCTAAATCCGGCACATCGAGAGGAACAATAATTCGGTCTGAGTTGGTCATATTTGGGCGATACAGTGGGGAGTGGGGAGTGGGGTGTGGGGAAGTGGGGAAGTGG
>NZ_JADBVM010000068.1:0-3587 GCF_020244875.1 Microcystis sp. M44BS1 | reverse complement strand
TTTCCGAAAGTCCTTGACTTGTTTTAGTTTTTCTATTAAGCTCAACATATATTTGAAAGGTTGGCGGTCACTCCTCATTTTACCTGATAGTGATCGCTTTTACTTTTGATATTCTGATGGGAGAATGAAACAGCCCTACCCTTATCAAGGGGGGACTAAGGGGGGATCGAACCTAAAATCCATTTTTAATTTAATTATAACCAGCTACTTAAGTATTTTCGACTCTTGACTAAACTAAAGGGCTGTTTTTCGATTCAGAAATGCTCGCCGAATTAAGCCTATTCCCCGACAAAAGCTGATAATTAACAACCAAAGGGATTTTAATTCTCCTGCCGTATTTTTCGGTTGCCAGCGCTGGGGACGACAGAATAAAAAAGTAATTAGTTTTCTCTGGTCTGATAGGATAAGTGGCTGGAATTTAAGGGTTGCTTGCCAGATTTTGCCTCGTTTTTCTAGATTGACTAGATGAGCCGATAAGCGCAAATCTTCGCCTAAAATATCTAGGAGTAATTTTTCTGAGTAGATGGGTTCCCTTAGGTGAATTTCTGCTCCTATTTCCGAAAGTTTTTTCAGATTGCCCTGTATAATTATATCCGATTCTGTTATCAAGTTAACAGGAGATTCCAGCAATTGGTATTGAGTTTCTAAGGTGAGGGGAGCTTCCAATAAAGCCACTAAAGCAGTCATGATAATAACCACGTTATATATAGCCAAAATCAAGCCAAAATTTAGGGGACTTTCTTGATAATTGTGATGATTTAAATTAAAGAAAATACTAATTAAAGTAATGGTGAGAAAAAACAGCAATGGGTAGGATAAGTGCCAATTATATTGATAATTTTTGCGAGCAATTCCCTTGGGTGTCACCTGAAATCCTTTGTCAAAGGGTTTCCAAAGAACATGGAGAACTGTTAGGGATGTTGGTACACAAATAATCATCGATAGTACCTCAGAAAAAACAATCGAGCGCGAGCGAGAATTTAACCAGTGATAAGTGGCTAACTGGAGCATCATGTAGGGTAAAAAGATATAGATTGTCTCATCGATGGTAATGTTCAAAGGTACTATATATCCAAAGGTATAAAGGAGAGGAATAAGCAGAGAAAATAAACGAGCTAAGGGAGAAAACCAGGATAAAAGTCCTTCTAAGTGTGCCAATCTTTGAGGTAGAGTTAGTCCCGCAATTTTTAGGGGATTAGCTTTGATAAAAAAGGCCTGTAACGTTCCTCTTGCCCAGCGCAATCTTTGCAGTAAATAAGCTGATAAACTTTCAGCAGATAAACCAGCACTGAGTTTTTCATTTAAGTAAATAACTTCATAACCTTTCGCTGAGATAGCAATCCCAGTAAAATAGTCTTCACTGATAGATTCTATATTAAAATATCCCACTTCCTCTAAGGCTTTTCTTCTGACAATAAAAGAAGTACCAGCACAGACAGGACTACCCACCCCATCTTTAGCTGGTTCGATATGACGATAAAATAATTCTTCGTCGGGAGTAACGATATTTTCTAAACCTAAGTTATGGGCGATAGGATCGGCATTATAAAAGCTTTGGGGCGTTTGCACTAAGGCAATTTTTGGGTTTTGAAACCAGCCAACAGTTCTTTCTAGAAAATTCCGACAAGGGATAAAATCTGCATCAAAAACTACCACTAATTCCCCTTGAGTTTGTCTGAGAGCATGGTTTAAATTACCTGCTTTAGCGTTTTTTCTATCCTGACGAGTCAGATAATGACAATTTAATTTTTCTGCCAATTGATGAATTTCTGATCTCTGAGTATCATCGAGAATATAAATATTTTTATGAGGATAATTAAGGGCTTGACAACCGATAATAGTTCTTTTTAAGATAAAGGCTGGCTCATTATAGGTGGGAATCAGAATATCTACCGTGGGCAAATACTGTTTATTGATCACTGCTTGGCTATAAAAATCAGCTTCTTTGCGTCTATCTTTCGTGGTTAAGACTAAAAATAACTGAATTATGCTACCACTTAAAACCATCATCTCAACGACTAAAAGTAGTAAACTAAAAAAGCCATTGAGAGGAGTAGAAAGATTTAAAGTTTCCAGAATCCTCCAGAGTAGATAGCGCAGGGTGATAGCGAGAGTGATAGAAATAATGACTAATCTTGACCAAACTTGCGGATGCGGAGACAAGAAAATGATTAACTGCGTCAAAATTAGCAGGATAACTGTGGGTAATAATAATTGATAGCTATGAGCAACCGTGGGAACTTTAATCCAAGCAAAGGGGTTAAAAAAATCTTCTACTAAGCCAAGGAGTAGTCGATAAATATTGTCTTCTGGCCAAGATAATGATAAACTGACCATCATTAGCCCGCCGATCACTGCTAACATAATTAAGATAACTGATATTATCGCTAAAATAGACTTGAATAGGGAGGAATACACTGGTTTTTGAGGGAATGGAAAAATCGATTCTTGGTTAGACATGAATCTCCTTCTGATCAAATAAATATAACTAGGGCTGGCTGAATAATGATAAAACCCTTTTAAAATAAGGCTTTTGACCTGTTAAAATCCGATGTTCATGCTGCGAATATAGGATTGGGACATTCAAAAACCTGGCATTATTCTTTTTTAGTACATAAACTGGTACACAAAAGAAGGGCAACAAAGCCTGAAACGACCGACGACTGGCTACTGACTCCTAACCCCACCAACAAACTTTTTCAGCAAACCCTAACTACATTTTACAATTCTTAACAAAAACCTGTGCATTGGGCAGCTTTCTCATCCTTGGCAATGACACCAAATCGTTTTATAGTCTTACCTCGTTTCAAGGGAAACCCTTGGAACGCATTTCCGGAGGTTCTACCTTGGAACGAGACAAATCGAACTTTAAAAACCCAGTTATGGATTGTTGCTCCCTACACCCTACCCCCCACACTCCACACCCTGTCTCACTTTCAATCTGCTTGTCACCCCGTCAGGAACATAGTATACTTTGGTTAACCGTGAGGAAAAATTAATCTATGATAGCCGTCAAAATCGCCGTTGTTAGCGCTCTCGTTTTAGTTGTGGTCAAATTCGTCGCTTCTGTTCTAGGCAAAGGCAATATACCCCTACTTAATCAGGCTGTCACTGTGATTTTAAGCCTTTTTATCGGTTTTGAGTTGATTCAACTAGGACAAGCGGTGATTGAAAAGATTAATTAGGGCTTGCTCAATAAATGTGAAAACCTTGTTGGGTAAAACTTTTAGACTTTTTGGTTTCCAAAAAGTACCAGATATGGGAGTGATCGGGTGGAAAATTCCGGGACTTTTTCCCTGAAAATTAGGTAATTGACCAGATGAAAATCGCTAAAACCCTACACCCCACCTGCCCCCAGGAAAAGCTTTTTGCCGCAAACCCTATTTGGGGTTGGCTGAATAAATGTGAAATGTAGGTAAGGTAAGGGTTTTGTGGCTTTTCTCGCCAAACAGGTGCAAGATTTTGAGAGAATCGTGCTTCCAAACCTTGCGTCTTCATCGGCCCGCGTCCTGTAGGGGCGAAGCATTCGGGCAATAACCTATCGGTGAAACCGGAGATTTTCTATCCGAATGCTTCGCCCGTACTTT
>NZ_JADBVM010000067.1:0-26472 GCF_020244875.1 Microcystis sp. M44BS1 | reverse complement strand
TGTGACCATCCCTCATGCTCGATTAATTGAGATGATTAGTTATAAATGTCAATTAGAAGGAATCTCTGTGATTCTTCAAGAAGAATCCTATACCTCAGCTTCTAATTTTTTGAATGACGATCCTCTCCCCGTTTATGGACAAACAACTGAAAGGCCAGTGTTTTCAGGAAAAAGAATTTCGCGAGGGTTATATCGTACAGATAAGGGGATTCTGGTTCAATCTGATGTCAGATGTTCCTACAACATTTTACGAAAAGCATTCCCAAATGCGTTTAACCGCTATGGGATAGAGAGGTGCGTAGTTCACCCAAGGAGAATTAATCTCTCGAAGTAAAAGTGAAGGGAATTTCTGAAATGGAATTCAGTCTGTCTATATTTGACTATGCTTTTACTAACTATGGATAGGTGGTTAAAGCAAAACCGCCCCCAAAGGACGGTACTTCAAACCGAGAAGCTACGATGCCTCTCCTCATCTTATCTTGACGTTAAGCTCGGTCAGCTATCCTTTTGTCGGCGTTTCATCGCCAGACCTAAGCCACCAACAACCAGCAGTCCAACAACAGTCCCGGGTTCAGGAATAACCACCTGGGTGAAGGTTTGTGAGAAACTCGTAACGCGGGCGGTTCCAGGCACTGAAGTAGTCCGGCGAGCTTGCAAACTCAGGTTGTTCATGACCGCAAGCGTGTTTGTTGGTCCCAATGTCATCGTGTCAGTCGCAGGCATGCTGGGGGTAGCGGTTTGATTGCCCATAATCGATGCACCATTGAAGCCCAAAGAAGATGGTACTCCCGTAGTGGGGCCTGTAACTGACCCAACTGTTATGGCATCTATCTGGTTCATTATTGGGACATATCCAGCGGATGTTACCGTGAAGTCGAAGGCGACAGTAGCATTCCAAGTGGCATTCCCGCTCGGCGGAGCTAGGTTTATGCCGCCAACAATAGTGTAATTGAGAGTAGCACTACCAGAGACACCAGGAATGTAAGTGCCGGTTGCACTCACTTGAATGTTGGCTTGGGGATCGGTCAGAGGATTAGCCCCAGGACTTTTGAAAAAATCGTAATTCGTCCATTCCTCGAACACTTTCTCAATTGTGCCATTTCCGTCCTCATCAACTGAGATGGAACCACCGCCAAGTAGCTCGGTGAGTGTACAGAATGAGGTACTTGCACAGCCGGTATAGGTTACGATAGGAGCCGCCTGGGCCGGGGCAGTGGCGAGGGCTAACGCACTGGCAAGAAGAGCAGTAGCGGCAGGACTGATGTATTTTATTTTGGTCATTTACAGAGACCTCCACGGAGTTAAGGTGGATGTAATAGATTACACTTGCTAGTATTACATGAGCTTTCTTAGCTGTCAACACTAAATTTCTCATTTGTCAATAGATCACAGAAAAATTGCCAATAGATCACTAAAAAAAGCTTCCCCTGGGGATCGGGGGGGGCAGCTGGGGTGTGGGGTTTTACCGATAGGTTATTGCCCGAATGCTTCGCACCTACAGGATGCGATCGCCGATCAAGTGGCGAGAAAAAGCCAGATCAGCAGTCTCGATCACCTTTAATAGCTGTTCGATGCGGTTTTCCGTCGGGGGGGCCAAACAGGGAAAAACGGCTAAACCGGGGATTTGATTGGCCACCTCGGTGACAGCCACATCAAGGGTGACTAGGGGTAAATTAGCTAGGGTTTCCGACTTGCTCAAGGTTTGCAGATAAGAGTATAAATCTTCTGCGATCGAACTATCGATTAAGATAGCGTCCACCTCCCAGACAGTAGCTAAAAGTTCCGCCTGTTCGCAACTATCGGCCTCAATAAAACGATAATTTTCCCGGACTAATTGATTATTCCAAATCCAGCTAAAGGAAGATAAATCGGAGAAATTGGGGGCATAATGGCCGTGTAAACGCAGCAGAGTCGGAGCAGTGCGCCTTTTTCGACTAGGAATGGGGGAAACGGTCAGATTCAGGCAAGCTTGCAGAGCTGCCGAGGTGATTGGCGGAACCAGAAAACTATCGGCCCCTTGCTGTTGACTGCGGTTGCGCTCAGAATCGGCAGCGGTGACAATAACTTTCATGTCTTTGGTTTGGGTATGGGATTTCAGCAGCGTTAACACATCCCAACCGGACAAGAGGGGGAGATTAGGATTGAGAAAAACACAACGGGGTTTTAACTGCCTGGCTTTTTCGATCGCCTCAGTGCCGCTACGAGCGATAATAGCTTTTAATCCCAATTCACTCAAGCGATCGACAAACTGTTCGATCACTTGGGGATTAGCTTCCACCACTAACACCAGACGCTGGGGAGTGGCGGACTCTTGGTCTGCACTTTGGGGATGAACCGGCAGCAGTAAGGTAAATTGACTGCCTTCCCGGGCCCTGGAGACAAAGGATAGATCTCCACCGTGACAGCGCGCTAATTTTTGGCTGAGGACTAAACCTAAACCTGCACCCTCAAATTGACGGGTGAAAGGACTTTCTAGCTGTTGGAATTTCTGAAAAATCAGATGCTGGGATTCTTCCGGAATACCGATACCCGTATCCCAGACGGTAAAAGCCAGCCAATTTTCCCAACGATTGACTTTAATGCCCAAATTACCGCCATCAATGGTGAATTTTACCGCATTATCTAACAAATGCACTAACATCTGTTGTAAACGGGTTTCATCGGCCAGGGCATAATCTAACCCCGATTCGATGTCAAGACGATAGCTGCTGGGGAGATCGAGACGTTGGGGATATTTATCGACGATGATATCGTACACCCGTTGACAGAGGCGATCGATTTTGACTCTAGATAAAGTTAATTGTAGTTGTCCTGTCTCTAGGCGGGTTAAATCGAGGAGATCATTGACCAAAGCCATCAACTGACGACCGCTGCGATAGATTAAATCGGCATATTTGGACTGTCGGGGGTTAAGTTCACCGATTTTTTGTTCCCGCAGCAGATTGGAAAGACCGATAACGGCGGTGAGGGGCGATTTAAACTCATGGCTGACACAGGCGAGAAATTCATCCTTAAGACGATTTAAATGGACTAAATCGGCATTTTTAACCGCTAATTCCTGACAATATTGCTGTTGTTCCGTGATATCGGTGGCCAACAGTAACCACAGTCCCGAAGTTTTCTCGAGCAAGGGATAATTATCCGCCAAATTTAACGGCACGGACAACAGGCGCCAAGTCTTGGCTACACCCGATGTCACCGTTTCTAGACGCTGGGGAAACAGGGGGGGAGTGGGGGATGGGAGGGTTAAGGGGTCATTAACTAAAGCCAAGGCAGAGTTATCGATATTAGCGGGGAAAGCTGCCCCGATTTGTTGACACCAAGCCTGATTTTGGTATAAAATTCCTGCTTCTGGACTGTAGAGCAGCAGCGGCAGCGGTAATTGTTCTAGAAATTCCAGAGGACGATCGCTGCGGGGGGCAGGATTGCGATCGCTGATGCGGAGCTGCGGGGGGGGATCATCGAGAATCGAGCGCCCGAGACAAAATTGGAGAAGTTTGCCCGTGTCTAAGCGTCCTAACAGTTTGCCCTGAGTATCCACTAAAATAGGGGCTAAGGCGATCGCTTCTCCCCTCAGAGTGGCCAGAAACTCACTCACGGCCATGCGCGAGTTAAGAGGGATAATCGGACGCAGCCAACCGCTCAGATCCAGGCAGCTGGGGGAGGGGTTTCTGATTTCGGGGTGCTGTTGTTGATAGAGGAGGTAAGCAATCAGGGTTTGACTCTCAATCAGTCCTAGGGGACAATACCGCTCATCCACCACCACGATCGCTTCTGGATTGCCCGTGTTAATTAAATCGCAAAGACTGGCCCTGTCAATAATTAATTCACAGGCAGTGACGGATTGATTAAAGTGATGGAGGCTAAGGGTAACGCTGGGCATGGGGATAATTGGGGAGGGCGGTGGCGGTAACTTTAGGGCATAATTAGGGTTTGCGGCAAAAAGTTTTTCGGTGGGGGCAGGGTGTAGGGTGTAGGGTGTAGGGTATAGGGTTTTACCGATTTTCAGGTGGTCAATTACCTAATTTTCAGGGCAAAAGTCCCGGAATTTTCCCCCTGCTCACTCCCATCCCCGGCACTTTTGGATTTCAAAAAGGTCTAAAAGTATTATCCAACAAGGTTTTTAGATTTATTCAGCCAGCCCTAATTAACAAACTGATGGCCAAACTATTAGTCGTCCTAGAACTTGAATTTAGCTTGATTATGACGCTCGCTCATCTAGAGAACCGCTCTATTGATTACAATTAACTACGATACCCACTGCCAAAAAGCAAAGTTAACTTTAACTTCCCCGATCTGATGGCGGGGGGGTTGTCTTCTCAACAGAGAAAGCCTAACCTATTGTTTGTTATTTTCTATCTACCTTGCGGGTGAGAAAACGTTGCCTCCGAGACTGACTATTTATGCTTTTGTCCCAACGGACTCACCCTTGACGGGAGTGAGTTCACCTCTGGGGCTGGTTAATTCTTTGACGGCTTTATTGGCTAATGAACGCTATAATCTAACCCTAGGGTCGTCTTCTAGCGAATTACTGGCTAATATCGAGGCAGAGAAGGAAAAAATCGATTGTTTGCTGGTGGTCTTTCATCCTTCCCTACAGCCGACTTTTAATCAACTCTACGAAGGGGGGATTTTACTGCCAGTAGTGATCATTGTCGCTGACAACAACATCACTGCGGGGACGAATGACTCTCCCACCTGTCTCTATCATAGTGCCGAATTACAAATTACCGTCAAGGAATTAGACGGCATCACCTCGGTCATCGACCAAGCGATCGCTAGATTTCTCCATTTAGCTCCTAACTGCTCTTTTTCCGAGCGGAATACGATTGTTAATCAACCAAATCCCGTGGCCAATAATCACAGTTTTCTCCTCCTACAACAGCGCCGTTTAGCAGAAAAATTAAAAGAAAGACTCGGCTATTTAGGTGTTTACTACAAACGCAACCCGCAGCTATTCTATCGCAATCTTGCCCCAGAGGAAAAAAACGAATTACTGCGGGAATTAAGAAGAGATTATCGGGAGATTATTTTAAATTACTTCCAACAGGATTATCCGATTAATCAAGCGATCGATGAGTTGGTTAATAATGTCTTTTTTACCGATCTCTCAGTGTCGCAAATTCTGGAAATTCACATGGAGTTAATGGATGAATTTTCCCAACAGTTAAAATTAGAAGGCAGAAGTGAGGAAATTCTCCTAGATTATCGTCTCGCTCTCATTGATATCCTTGCTCACTTGGGGGAAATGTATCGTCGTTCCATACCTCGCGAGGATATCCCTTATGATTTATTATTGGGAATAGACTAAAATATCCCAGAAAAATAGCGATGAACTCGTATCCCCAGCCCCTTTAATCCTAACCTATGAGCGTCTTTAAAAAAACCTATGTTTTAAAACTGTACGTCGCCGGCAATACCCCCAACTCCGTGCGTGCCTTGAAAACCCTGAAAAATATCCTAGAAGAGGAATTTCAGGGAGTGTATGCGCTCAAGGTGATTGACGTGCTGAAAAACCCGCAACTAGCGGAGGAAGACAAGATTCTCGCTACTCCTACCCTTGCGAAAGTCCTCCCTCCCCCGGTGCGGAAAATTATCGGTGATTTGTCCGATCGAGAGAAGGTTCTGATCGGTTTAGACTTACTGTACGAGGAAATTCGTGAACGAGAAAATGATAGCTAGGTCTTCGGCCATAGGTGATTAGACGGGTTATATTTATTGAAGGAGAAACGCTCGGGGCGTAATCTAGTACGTCTATGGGAAAGTCAAGAGTCAATGGAAATCGAGATGGTGTAAAGTGTCTAGTCAGGCTTGATATGTTTCTGTGGAAAAATTAGATAAAAATCCTACTCTTTAAATATTCGCTGGATAAATAATGACTCAATCTAACTCTAATAGCCAATTGAATCCACCGATTAAACCGAAAGGTGTTCGCAAAATTAGAACTCTAATTGAAGGTTTTGATGAGATCACTCACGGTGGTTTACCCCTGGGGCGAACTACCTTAGTGAGTGGCACTTCTGGCACGGGAAAAACCCTGCTTGCCGTTCAATTTCTCTACCACGGGATCAAGTATTTTGACTATCCGGGTCTGTTTGTTACTTTTGAAGAATCTCCCACCGATATTATCCAAAATGCCTATAGTTTTGGTTGGGATTTAGAAGAATTAATTGACCAGGGTAAGTTGTTTATTCTCGATGCTTCCCCAGATCCGGAAGGTCAAGAGGTGGTGGGTAGTTTTGATCTTTCGGCCCTAATCGAGCGCATTCAATACGCAATTACCAAATATAAAGCCAAACTGGTATCAATTGACTCTGTAACTGCCGTTTTTCAGCAGTACGAAGCGGCATCAGTGGTGCGGCGAGAAATTTTTCGGCTCGTGGCCCGGTTAAAATTATTAGAAGTGACTTCAATTATGACCACGGAACGTATCGAAGAATACGGAGCGGTGGCCCGTTTTGGTGTAGAGGAATTTGTCTCTGATAATGTGGTAATTATGCGGAACGTGCTAGAGGGAGAAAGGCGACGCAGAACCGCAGAAATCCTCAAATTACGGGGAACAACCCACATGAAGGGGGAATATCCCTTTACTATCACCAATGATGGCATTAATATCTTCCCCCTCGGTGCGATGCGTCTAACTCAGCGCTCTTCTAATGTCCGCATTTCTTCGGGAGTCAAAACCCTTGATGATATGTGTGGAGGCGGTTTTTTCAAGGATTCGATTATTTTGGCTACAGGAGCAACAGGTACGGGTAAAACTCTCTTAGTCAGTAAATTTCTGGAAGAAGGCTGTAGGCGCGGTGAGCGGGCGATTTTGTTCGCTTATGAAGAATCTCGCGCTCAATTGTCCCGAAATGCTTCTTCTTGGGGGATCGATTTTGAGGAGATGGAACGCAAGGGATTATTAAAATTGTTGTGTTCTTACCCGGAATCGGCGGGATTGGAAGACCATTTACAGATGATTAAGTCGGAAATCTCGGAATTTAAACCCTCTCGTATTGCTATTGATTCTCTATCGGCGCTCGCGCGGGGGGTGACAAATAATGCTTTTCGGCAATTTGTGATCGGGGTGACAGGATACGCCAAACAGGAGGAAATTACGGGATTTTTCACCAATACTACCGACCAATTTATGGGAGCGCACTCGATCACCGAATCCCATATTTCTACGATTACCGACACGATTTTAATGCTGCAGTATGTGGAAATTCGCGGCGAAATGTCGCGAGCGATTAACGTCTTTAAGATGCGCGGTTCTTGGCACGATAAAGGGATTCGTGAATATACTATCAGTCAGGACGGGGCGGATATCAAGGATTCTTTCCGTAATTACGAGCGGATTATTAGTGGTTCTCCGACTAAAATTAGCGTCGATGAAAAGAGTGAATTATCGCGGATTGTTCGCAATGTGCGCGAAAAATTACAGGATGAATAATCGGGAGTTGACTGATTTATAGCAGTTATCTTAATGGTGAGGTACGAAGTTTTCCTTTTGGGGAGTCAAGAGTCGATACCAAATTGAGTTACACTTCATCTTTGCCAGAAACGCTGTAAGTTGGGATTTTATCGTAACCTCTTTTTAAAAACTGTGCTTTCTAGATTTTTTGTCCTAAATCCAGACTTTTCGGGGGTTCTACCCCCCAAACCTAGGGCTGTTTCATTTAAATTAAGTACAGCTGATTTTGAGTCAATAAATTTGACCGAAGATTCTCTAGTTTATCTTTCTCTAATCAAAAGAGTTAGTCACAATAATTAATCTTTAATCCTCTGCCAATATTTATTATGAAGAGATTGATAAAGCTTGTTCCCAAGCCACTAAAAGCCTATCTCTCTTGAAATTGTCTGAGAGTACATCCTGTTAATTTAGCTAATTTTTCTGCTTCTTACGTCGATAAAACTATCAGTTTTTTCCACCGTTCAGCTAACCACCTCTGTCCCTCTGTTATTGAGAGAAAACCCAAAGGAAAAGATGCAATCCTATAGTTGTGAGAATTGACCAATTGCTGGCCGCTTGAAAATCACTGATCTGGCTTTTATCTTCCTCAAAAATTACATCTTTTACCCAATGTAACTGATTTTCTATTTTCCAATGTCCTCGAATAATTTTAGCAAATACTTGGGCTGATTCGGTTAGGCTACTGATATAGTAAGCTGTTTCTTCATAAGTTTTATCCCCGCGACTACCCCTTCTTTCTACTTTAATAAGTCTTCGCAGATTTTCCAACCCTTGTCTTTCATTTTTCCTGACTTTAAAAATTTCTATTTTTCTTGATATTTTTCGACCATGACTATTATCTTGTTCAAGAAAGCAACTTTCTGCCTTTGAGGAATTACTCAGGTCTTGTATTCGCTTATAAAGATTTTTCTGATTTCCTTTACCAAAATACCAAAATTTAATGATCCAAGACAAGATATTGATAAAAACAGCAATCATAAAAAGCAAATTCTTGACATTTGTCAGGTAATTATTTTTATTAGTCAATATTCTACACAACTCAGGCTAGATAAGCAAGAGAGCTACGCCACTACTATCGGATCACTACCTGCGAACATTTTTTCCCATTCATTATACCGGGAGAGCCGTTGGCTTTCTAGTATGGGCTGTTTAAAAATTTTCTTGACAATAAGTTCATGATCAGGTACAATTTCTCTAGGTCTAGAAGTTAATTTTTTTAGCTAATCACATTAGCTGATATAACCCGCAGGCTAGTTTAATAGTATTTTGGCAAGTATGAGAGAGCTACAATAATCTTTCTAGTTCTATAGGGCTGATTACAAACTGAGCTAGTTTGTAATCTTGATGACAAAGCTTTTAGCTTGCCAGTATCAAGATAAGATATGACAATAAAGCCACCATTGCAAGAGAAAAAATTTATCGAGCTAGATGCTAACTTCTCTACAACTCGCCGAGTAACTATGGAGAGGCCTGCTATTATTAACGATCCTTCTACAAAAGTGCAATCTCATTTATTTTTGCCACCAAATCCAGAACGCAGGGGAGAAGGAGGATTAAGAACAAAGGGATATTTCAAGCATTCCTACCCAGAGACAAGTGAGTTATCGGAAAAATTTGCAGTTCCTTTGGTTACTATTATAACGGTGGTTTTTAATGGAGAAAAGCACTTAGAGCAAGCAATTCAGAGTGTCATTAGCCAGTCTTACAATAATGTTGAGTACATTATTATAGACGGAGGTTCTACGGACAGCACAATTGATATTATTCGTAAGTATGATGATCAGATAGATTATTGGTTAAGCGAACCTGACGAAGGTATATATGATGCGATGAATAAAGGTTGGAAATTGAGTCAAGGAGATTACATTTACTACCTGGGGAGCG
The DNA here is from genome assembly GCF_020244875.1 of Microcystis sp. M44BS1. Classification (NCBI taxonomy): domain Bacteria; kingdom Bacillati; phylum Cyanobacteriota; class Cyanophyceae; order Chroococcales; family Microcystaceae; genus Microcystis; species Microcystis sp. M44BS1. The sequence continues at coordinate 17,129 of NZ_JADBVM010000067.1, read as the reverse complement.
ATGATATATTGTTAAATATACCTAGCCAATCTATTCAAAAAGCAAGTTTAAACAATACGGACATAATTCATGGCAATGTAATTATGGATAACGGTCAGCTACGGATCAGTAGATATAATCCATTGATTGTGTTCAAAAATACTTTATGTCCGCAAGGACTATTCATTAAGAAAAACCTACTTGATCAACTTCCGTTCAACACGAAATATAAAATATATGCTGATTTCGACCTTAATCAAAAGATTTATAAGATGAGTGCATCGTCAATCAAAGACAAATCTACAATTGCTTTTTTTAGACTTGGTGGTGCCAGCAGTTCCTATCAAGATAAGTCAAAATTAGCGAATTGTAAGCAGGAGTACGCTAGAGTTATTTATGATAATTTTGGTTTGTCTGGGCTGATTTTATCTTGGATTTGGGGGACTGTACGAGGTTTAGTTGTTAGAAACAATACCCATTTACATACCGATTACAAAACCTTGAAAAGAATTTTAAAAGACTGCGAATAATCCTTTTTATTCGAGTGATATTGGCATGAACATATTTCAGCAATCAACAATTTAAAGGAGTTAGAAACTTTCTATGCAGAGTACAGCAAATAGTAGCAATTATCAACATTTATTAAGTATAATCAATACTGAATCTTACAGACATTCAACTGATCAAGAAGTCAAAATTATAGATGTTGGTTGTGGTAACGGACAATTGATTGCATACTTGACAAAAAATCTTCCCTGTGTACAGCCAAATATTAATTGGAAAGTCTATGGTTTAGACGTGGTTAATCATGGTGTTCAAAAAAAGGGGTTTATGGATGAAACAATTGAAAATCTATCAAAGAATTTTTCTGGGGTAGATTGGCATGAAAGACTAACTTTAATTTATGATGATGAAAAGTGGCAATATCCCGATAATTTTTTTGATGTAATTATTTCTAACCAAGTGGTGGAACAAGTCAAGAATCATCTACTTTTTTTTCTTGAGCTATCTAGAACATTAAAAATGAATGGATATTCTGTACATCTATTTTCCTTGTCTAACGTTCTCTGGGAATGGCATATTCATTTACCTTTAGTTCATAAGGTTAAAAATTTTGATTTTTTGTTTGATAACATTAAATTCTTAAGCACTTTAGGTTTAGGGACTTTTCATCGTCAGACTAAAGAATCGGGTATATCCTGGGAAGATTGGACTGAAAAACCTACGGATTATTTACATTGTTTTACTAACTATATTAGCTACCAAGAGACTTTAAATATGGGCAAAATATCTAATTTAAGAACATCTTTCAGATATACGAGGGAACTTTATCAACTATACCTAGACAAGAAAATGAAACGAACACCAAAATCAATCTATACCAACCATTATAGCTCATTTATCTTGGAGTTTTTATCTATATTTTTTCTTAAGTATATTGCCAGTGTAACTTTGTTTCTTGAGAAAAAGCAGACTTTTAGTTAATCGATCGGAGTAAGAAAATGCAACAATTTATCGAGACGTTGAGTCAATGCCCTAAGTGCCAAAGTAGTCAATTAATTTTTGATGATCATCAGATTATTTGCAAAAACTGTAATTCTGAATTTGCTATTGTCAATAATAAACCGGTATTCATTCGAGAAGATAATAAAATTTTTTCTCCCTCTTTTTATACTAATACGGTGACTAATCATAGTCCAAAAGAAAAAAATATATTCTCAAAAATTGTCCCTAGTCCATCGATCACCTTAAACTATATTGAGAGGATTCAAAATTTTGCTCAGACTTTAGAAAAGTTTACCTTAGCATATGTCTTGGTTGTGGGTGGAGGAAATCAGAAAAGAGATTTCGATAGGTTAATGTCAGAATATAGCAATATCAAATTGATATATTCCGATGTTGATGTTAATGCAGATGTCGATTTATTCTGTGATGCTCACGATCTTCCTTTTCAAGACCAAGTTTTTCATGGTATTATTACTACAGCAGTTTTAGAACACGTTCTCTACCCCGAAAAAGTCGTTAGTGAAATGCACAGAGTTCTCAAAGATGGCGGGGTAATTTATTCAGAAATTCCCTTTATGCAGCAGGTTCATGAAGGGGCCTATGATTTTACCAGATATACCCTTTCTGGTCATCGGCGCTTGTTTAACTATTTTTCAGAAATTTCCAGTGGTTTAGTTGCCGGACCTGGAACAGTTTTAGTCTGGTCTATCGAACATTTTGCTTTATGTTTTGCTGGCAATAATACCTCAAGATTATTAACTAAAGCAATGGTGAGATTATTGTTTTCTTGGCTTAAATATTTTGACTATCTATTCAAAAATAATCCTCAGGCTCTCGATGGAGCTTCTTGTACATATTTCTTAGGAAAAAAATCTCCTGAGAAAGTAGTTTCTGATCAAATGATTATTGAGAGATATAAAGGAGCTAATCATCTTCGCCATACCTAGAGAATATCCTCAATTCTCCAGTTTATACAAGAAAATAATCTAATTAAATCCTCAACAGTGATGAAAATTTTGTTATTCAGTCGCTATGATACTTTAGGTGCTAGTAGCCGCTATCGTACCTACCAATATTTGCCTTATTTGAAAAAAGAGGGAATAGAGGTTGAGACCGCTCCTTTATTAGATAATGATTATATTAGAACTCGCTACTTAGGGAAAAAATACCCTTTATCGAGATTATTATCTGCTTATCAACAGAGAATTTCCCTACTTTTACAATCTGAAAAATACGATTTAATCTGGTTGGAAAAGGAAGCATTACCTTGGCTACCAGCTTGGCTAGAATTACTGTTCCTCAGAGGAAGAACCCCTTATGTAGTTGACTATGATGACGCAGTATTCCACCTTTACGATCAACATTCTGCTCCTATAGTTAGATGGCTATTGGCACAGAAAATCGATCGAGTAATGCAGAATGCTCGCTTAGTGATTGCGGGAAATGATTACTTAGCTAACAGAGCAACACAAGCAGGAGCTAAATGGGTAGAAATATTACCCACCGTCGTCGATCTTGATCGCTATCCCTTATCAAAAGCTCCTCAAAATGAAGTCTTTACCATCGGCTGGATAGGAAGTCCATTGAAGTTTGTCGATTATATACAAGAACTTTATCCTGTTTTAAAAGAGATTTGTCGAGATGGTGGTGCCAAAGTCGTTGCTATTGGTGCCAAAGAGACAAATCTAGAGGATATCCCTTTAGAAATTAAGCCTTGGTCTGAGGCAACCGAGGTGAAGGAGATGCAACAATTTGATGTGGGGATTATGCCCCTTACCGATACAGCATTTGAGCGAGGAAAATGCGGATTTAAACTAATCCAATATATGGCATCTACTCGCCCAGTTATTGGTTCACCAGTGGGGGTGAACGCAGAGATTATTAAGGAGGGGATCAACGGCTTTCAAGCTAGTAGTCAAGCTGAATGGCTGCAAGCTTTTCAAAACCTGAAACATGATCGAGATTTAAGAGAAAGCATGGGATGGGCTGGCAGAAAACTTGTCGAAGATAAGTATAATATTCAAATAACCGCCCCTAAAATGTTGCAGCTATTGCAAAAAGCTAATCAAGTTTTCAAAACCTAAAACTGTTTTTCTAAAATTATCCATAAATCAAGAATCTAAACTGTGCATGAAATGAAAATACTCTTTATTATAACTAGAGCAGATACGGTTGGAGGCGCACAGGTTCATGTGCGAGATTTAGCGAGATTTTTGCAAGATTCTCACCATCAAGTCTTAGTTGTTACTGGAATAAAAGGCATTTATAATGACGATCTGACGAGCCGCAGCATAACCAATGTATCTTGTCAATACTTCGGCAAAAAAATTAACTTAATTCAAGACTGGCAAACCTTGAATTTTATCAAACAAATTATTGCAGAATTTCAACCAGATATTATCAGCACTCACTCTAGTAAAGCGGGAATTTTAGGACGATTAGCATCCAGAAAAAGCAAGACTCCTTGCATTTTTACCGCCCATGGTTGGGCTTTTACAGGAGGTGTACCAGAGCCGAGTCGCACTATCTATCAGTGGTTAGAAAAAATCACAGAACCTTTAGCTAATAAAATTATCTGTGTTTCGGAACAAGATCGATTAATTGGAATAAAAACTGGTATGCAACCGCAGCGATTATTGACCATTCATAATGGGATGCCAGATCTACCCGCAGAATTGAGAGCTAATCCTAGTGATGCTAATCCTGTTCGTATTGTTATGGTGGCAAGATTTGATCAGCAAAAAGACCATGTCACCTTACTGAAAGCCTTTCAAAATATTCCCGAAGCCCATTTGGATTTAGTCGGAGACGGTCCAGATTTAGAAAAGATTAAAACCTTAGCTAAGGAGCTAAAAATTATCGACAGAGTTAACTTTTTAGGTTTTCGTAATAATGTAGCTGAAGTCCTAGCTCAAGCCCAAGTATTTACTTTAATATCTAATTGGGAAGGTTTTCCTCGCACCACAATCGAAGCGATGAGAGCGGGATTACCAGTAATTGTATCAGATGTGGGTGGAGCATCGGAAGCAATTGTGGAAGGAATAACCGGATACACCGTAGCGCGAGGAGATGTTAAGACGTTACACCAGAGACTATTACAATTAGTTCTTGATCAACAGTTCAGAGCTAAAATGGGAGCGGCAGGACGCAAACGCTACGAAGCAGAATATACTTTTGAGAAGATGTTTGAAAAAACCTTTCAGGTTTATCAGCAAGTTTTAGCCAAAAGGAGAAAAAATGATGATCGAGAATAAAATATTAATCACAGGTGCTACGGGATTGCCTGGTGGTTTTTTCATGCAACATTTGGCATCTACTAAGCCTGAAATAGAAATACATTGTTTAATTCGACCCACTAGCGATTGCAGTATGTTAGATAGTCTAGGACTGAATTTAACCTACGATTTTGGCGATAGCTCTATCTCAGAAACCTGGGAAGAAATTTTTAGGAAAAATAGTTTTGAAACCATCATCCATCTCGTCCAACTTCGACAAGTACCAACTATACTTAATAGTCTAAAAAAATTCCAACAAACTCCCCGATTAATTATTATTGGAACCACGGGAGTATATTCAAAATATAATGAATATTCTGCCGAGTATAAACAAGCAGAAAATTATTTACAAGAGTATCCTGCTTCTTATTGTCTGCTGAGACCGACAATGATTTATGGCACCCCTAAGGATAAAAACCTACACAAATTGATTAAATTCTGTCACCGCTACGGATTCTTTCCCATTTTTGGCTCTGGTGATAACCTGTTACAACCAGTTCACGCTGATGACATTGCCCAGATGTTGTTAAAAGTCTGGGAATGTCCTGATATAAAAGGTGCTTACGATCTTTCCGGAGGTAGTATTGTTTCCTTCCGTCAGTTAATTTTCTTGATAGAACAATTATTAGGCCAATCGGTGCGTCCCCTGTCCTTTCCCTTGAACTTTGGCATTTGGTCAGCTACCCTACTAGAAAAAACATTAGGTAAAAAATCACCAGTGCGACGAGAACAAATCTTGCGATTACAAGAAGACAAAGCTTATGCCCACGAAGAAGCTAAAAGGGATTTAGGGTTTACTCCTCGTACTCTAGAAGCCGGACTACAACAAGAGATAGAATTAATGCGCTTCCAAGGCATAATTTAACTAGGGTTTGCGGCAAAAAGTTTGTTGGTGGGGACAGGGTGTGGCCCCCCCAACCCCCACCCCCCCTGCCCCCCCGACATCGGGGGGATCGGGGGTGGTTGGGGGGTGTAGGGTTTTACCGATTTTGAGGGGGTCAATTACCCAATTTTCAGGGAAAAAGTATCTGAATTTTACCCCCGATCCCTCCAATGGTCGGCACTTTTTGAGGTAAAAAAAGTCTAAAAGTCTTACCCAACAAGGTTTTTAGATTTATTCAGCAAGCCCTAAATATATTTGTACTAATACTAAATCCGTTGAGTATAGGCTACTCATGCAAGAGGCACTCATGCAAAACGGAGAATAAATAATCAGTTTTTAATAAGCGGATTTAGTATAATTTAAAAGTTACGGATCATTGCTGATTGTCGGTATTTCTACAAATTTGAGATGCAGCTTTGTGAGAAAAGCTGTATATTATTTTGAAGGGCGATCGGGTAAAGTCGGTCTTAGGGAAAATAACCACCAGATCAATAAACCTAATATAATCCAGAGAATATCTTTAACCCGGCGAATTACAGAAATCGCTAAACCTAATTCTAGACTACCAGTTAAAGAAGCACCCAGCAGCACTAAAGAACCTTCTAAAGTACCGATATTAGCGGGAATAAAAAAGGTTCCAGCGCGCACTAATTGGGCAACAGAATCAAATAACCAAGCATCGGCAAAACTGATCGGATGTTGGAGAAACTGCATTAAAACATAAATTTCTAAAACTCCGAGGGGCCAATTGAGAAAACCGACGATCAAGCCATTTCTAAATAGGGGCAGATTCCGGTAAAATTCTCCTAAACGATCATCGACACTGCGAAGATTTTCTAAAGGTTTAGCTAGGCGATCGCCTAAAAAAGAATGACCTAATCGATTAACTATTCGGGAGGATAAACGGAATCGCTGAATCAAGAAAAATATCAGGATACAACTGGAGAATATAGCAAGACTTAATCCGGTAAAAGTTTTAAAAGAATTGGAGAATTTTGGGGAAGCTAGGAGCAGAAAAAAACCGATAATTGCAAAGAAGACAAGGGAAGCAGTATTTAATGTCTTGGTCAGAATGATCGAGGCACTGGTTTCTTTGTAGCTAATCTGATAGTGAGTTTTCAACATCACTGCTTTAAAACCTTCTCCTCCCAAAGAAGCGAAGGGAGTCACGCGATTAAAGGCTGCCCCTACCATGTAAATTAATAATAGGCGAATTGTCCATCGAGGTTGGATAGGAATACTTTTAAAAGTTAGTTGCCAAGTAAAAACATCGGTGAGGAATTCTAGGAAGTAAAAAATAATTACTAATGTCATTCCCCACCAACCGACTAGGGTGATTTGTTGCCAAACTTCTTGCAGATTTGTTTGGCGCAAAATTACCCCTAGTAAAACAAAACCTAAACCTAGAAAGATAAATTTAAGATATTTCATATTAAATTATAACTAATAACTAATAACTGATAACTAATAACTGATAACTGATAACTGATAAGTAGGGAGGCACAATTATTTGTCGGATGGGTTAGCGGTAGCGTAACATAATCGGGCGTTGGGTTTCATGCTTCAACCCAACCTACGTTCTGATAACTGATAACTGATAACTGATAAAGCTGATGATTAAAAATAATTCCAACGTTGAATAAATGGTAGCCAATGAGATTCAACTAACTCGATCGCTTTTGGTTCTGGGGGATAATTATTTTTTTTATATCCTTGCAGACTGCTGATATATTTCTCAAAGCGAGGCATAGATATTTTTAAGTCGGGAAGTTGCAGTTGATCGTAGATTTTCTCGATTTGTGCTAGGGGTTCTTTTTCTAAATCTTCAAAACGAATTTCTACAAAACTATCGGTAGGTAAATTGGCACTATCTCCCAGGAGAGAATTGAGCATTGGGGGATAACTTTTCAGAATCGCTTGCTCGATGACATCAATAGATAAATTATCGTAGGATTGCAGTGCTAGTTCCGGTAGGATGCGGGTAAAAAAGTGGCGGGTTGAGGGAAAAACTAGATAGGGATTGCGGTAGATATGAATAAATTTAGCATCGGGCCAGATAGCTCGCAATCTGGCGATGTGTGCCGTATAAACGGGGTTTTTGATTAGTAATTGTTTGCCTTTTTGGTGGATGGAAACTTTTTTTAATAGATGAGTATGCCAACGTTGCCAATTGGCGATTTCTTTCTCGCTGCAGCCTTGAAAAAAAACCCCTCGATCGAAATGGTACTGAAAACGTTGGGGAAAATATAAACCATGGTAGTAGGAAAGGGGGATCATACTGGCCAGGGCGATCGAGTCTTCTTGGGGTGAATTGGGAGTAACGGCGACGTTATCCACATGGCGATCGCTCGGTAGAGCTAATTCTAGCAGCGGTTGAAATAAGCGGACGATACCGAGGATATCCCAGGGTAATCCCACCGCTAGGGGCGAAATATAGCCAAAATGCTCCGATTGACCCAGTAAATTGTGCAGATGGGTCGTGCCGCTGCGCCAATAGCCGACAATAAAAATGGGTGCTTTTACCTGCACGCGGCGCTCATAAAACCCTGTCATCAAAATTCGTTCTAGGGTAGAAAAAGGCAGTCGCGCCAGGGTAACTGCCAGCGCCAGGGTTGCTGGGGGTAAATTGGGGCGATCGATGCCGCCATTGGTCAAAAATAAACGAAGGAGAGTGCTAAGGTTACTACCGCAGAGGGGATGAAACAAACTGGACATATTAACTATTTTTTGGCGGTTTTTTGGCGGATAGCTTGGCTGGCCAAGGTTTTACCGAATTCCCAAGCGGCCCCAGGGAAGCGATGTGCATCAGCGACCACATCTTTAACGGCGGTGACAAACCAACGGCAATCCTCGTCGGAGAGGGTGAGGGGGGGGATAAACTTAATGATATTCATGCCGTGGCCGGAAACCTGGGAGAGGATTTGATGGCGGGTAAAGAGGGGAACGACGATTAACTGGGAAAATAGCCCTTTATTGGCGGTTTCTAGCATTTTCCAGGCGGCTTTTAGTGACCAACTGCTCGGCTCGGCAAATTCCAAGGCGATCATCATACCCAATCCCCGCACTTCCTGCAAACATTCGTACTGATCTACGAGGGGCTGCAGTTCTGCGATAATTTGTTGACCGATTGCAGCCGATCGCTCGACTAATTTTTCCTCCTCAATCACCTGTAAAGTGGCAATACCGGCGGCCATGGCCAGATTATTTTTACCAAAAGTGCTACCGTGAACCACAGAACGATCCATGCGATCGAATACTCGATCGAAGATCCAGCGACGACAGAGAACCGCTCCCACTGGCACAAAACCACCCGAAAGAGCCTTGGCAACACATAAAATGTCCGGTTCTACCCCCCAATGTTCCACAGCCCAAATTTTGCCAGTCCGGCCTAAACCGGTCTGCACTTCATCGGCCACAAAAAGAGTGCCGTAACGACGACAAAGGGCAGCCGCTGCGGGGAGATAGTTCGGTTCGGGAATTCTCACCCCGTGACCTTGAATCGGTTCGGTAATAAAAGCCGCTACGTCTTGGTTAATTAGAGCTTTTTCGAGCGCAGCTAGATCGCCGAAGGGAATTTCCTTAAAATCGGCGACAAAAGGCCCAAATCCCTGGCGATAATGGGGATCGCCGGTGGCGGAAAGGGAACCCATGGTTAACCCGTGGTAGCCTCCCTGACAGTAAACAATTTGGCTGCGTCCGGTGGCGTAGCGGCTGAATTTAATGGCAGCCTCGACGGTTTCTGTGCCGGAATTAGCAAAGAAAACTCGTTCTAATCCGGGAGGGGCGATCGCTACTAACCGTTCCGCCAGCAATCCCGCTAGGATAGAAGCATCCAATTGGACTAAATTGGGCAATGCTGCCGTTAGCACTTCCTGTAAAGCTTGCACGATCTTGGGGTGATTGCGTCCGAGAGCGAAAACACCAAAACCACTCAGTAAGTCCAGATACTTTTCCCCCTGATTGTCGAATAGGTACGGACCTTCAGCTTTAACGTAGTGGCGATCGTAGCCGATCGTTTTTAGTACCCTAACCATCTGGGGGTTTAGGTATTGTTCGTGGAGGGCAAAGTTTTCTTCTAGTCTTTTTTCTATCAGTTCTAAAATGCTCATAAATTCCAGATTTGATGACTGAAAAAATATTTTTTAAACACCTCAAACCCGATTATGTTGATAGCACATTATCATGATTTTTGGTCATCTAATATTATAAATTATTTGATATATTTTGTCAAGTATTTAAGAACTTATCTAGGATAATTAAACTAATTAACTCTTGTTGGCTAAAGGTTCAAGCGACTTTTAGATAATTTATTATTCAGTTTTTATATGGTTGAGGCGCAAGCGATGCGCCCAAAATGCAATATCAGTAAACTGATAACTGATTACTGATAACTCACACCTGATAACTGATAACTGATAACTGATTACTGATTACTGATTACTGATTACTGATAACTGATTACTGATTACTGATTACTGATAACTATAAAAAAAACCGACCAACAAGAGAGAATTCCCGTCAGTCAGTCGGTGAGGATAGGCCGAATTTTAGTCAGCTTTATTTCTTAGCGGGGGCAGCCTTAACGAGTTCCAATTCACTTTCAGCGAAGTTATTGGTATTCAGTCCACCGGCGCTACCACTAAAACCGTGGTAGTTAACAGTGTTAAAACGGACGATAACGGGGTAGAGGATACCACTTTTGTCAACACTGGCTACGGTTCCTACATCGTTGTACCAGTAAGACTCTTTACGTTTGATTCTAACTTTGGCTCCGCGTTCGATTCCAGGCATAGGTGTTTTTTTTTAGGGTTTAGTTAACAGGTTACAATCAGAGCGAGTTTGCCGAAAGGGTTTTTACTTTAAGTTTTATTGCAAATCTTGCCACTCTGTTTGGACGAAATGCCCTGAACGTCCCCACAGGTCTGCCTTTGGTGCAATGTTAACGATTGTTAAGTTAAAGGGAATGGCCGTAGTCAGGTATTTTTGGGCCGACATTCCCACATCCGGCCCGATTTGAAAAGCGGTGGCAGTGGCTAAACCTAAGCCTAATAACTGAGAAATCGGACCTCTGGGGAAGATAAGATGAGTTCCTAAGACTAAGCCAGCGGTTAAGGCTAAAGTTACCGATAAATTGGTGCCACAACGCGGATGTAATGCCAATTGCCCCTCGCCATTTTTGAGACGATGGAGTGCCTGTTTGGCCGCAATTCGCAGTTCATTTGTATTAATCTGTCCGTAGAGATAAAAACCCCTATCGGTGGACAGTCCCCCCAGGGCCTCGTTATCCGCGGGGGAGCGGTCAAAAGGCGATTGACGACGGGCAGCCATTTCGCTTAATACCCAGACGGTGGCGTGTTCCAAGGCGTGAACCTGTCGCAGGGTGAGAAATTCTTTGACACCGGGGATAAAGCCGATTTGTGCCAGTAAATCGCTGTCTTGCTGGGGCGAGGGGTTAAACCAGTCAAAAGAGGGGTTAGAAGGGCTACTAGAGGTCATAAAGTTGCGCTAGGGCGAGTTTTTTCGGGGAATGTGAGGGTGCTATTCGACAAAAACGGGGACAATCTGACCACAGGAGAACTGCTGCTAGTTTTTGCTTTAGGTTAAGAAGCGAAAGGATTTCAGTTATCTCGATTGCTAGTCTTGGTCATAGAAACTATAGTCAATTAGCTGTCTAAATAGGCGTTAATGATAGCAAGAGCCACTAAGGGAGCGGTAATTGTTCTCAAAATGCGTTTTCCCAGTGATACAGGCACAAAATCAGCAGCGATCGCTTGTTCTATTTCTGTCTCCGTCCATCCCCCTTCAGGTCCGATGGCCATGGTTATCTCGGTTGATGTTTGTAATTGAGAAAGTAGCGGGGCCACTGTTCTACGGGTAACACCAATATAACAAGTTGTCTGTGGGTTAGCTCCCCGCTTAAGGATGGCTAAAAATGGCTGTGGTTCTTCGATTATGGGAATAATCTGTCTTTCTGATTGTTCTACAGCTTCTCGGGCAATTTTTCGCCAACGGTCAATTTTTTGAGGACTAGGATTAACTAAACCGCGTTCTGTCAGCAGCGGGATAATCCGATAAACTCCTAATTCGGTGGCAGCGCGAACGATATCATCAAAGCCATTTTTGGGAATTGCTACCATTAAATTCACTTGTACTGGTAGTTCGCTAGTTTCGTTTATCGCTTCTAAAAGATGGGCCGAATTATCAATTATTTCCGCTAACCACGCTTGTCCTTGTCCATTTAGGGCAATAAAATGGTCATGGGATTTTAAACGAACAACTTTTTTAAGATAATGACTTTGTTCGGGTGTTAAGACAATTAACCCGTTTTCTAGGGTGTTAAAATCAAGAAGAAGACGGTAATACAAGGCGGTTTATTCTATATTGCTATCGTGTTCAGAATCACTGTCAGCTAAGTAGGTAGGTGTTAAAAGTTGTCAGATCCCCCCCTTATCAAGGGGGGATTAAGGGGGGACTAAGGGGGGATCGGCACCCCCCTTATCAAGGGGGGGAGGGGGGATCAGAGGCAAAATCTATCTTCAATTTAATTATAACTACTTACTTATCTATTTTAGCTTTTATGGTGTTTTTGTATAGGGTTGAGAGTAGATTAGCTTATAGCAGTTATCTTAATGGTGAAGTACGAAATTTTCCTTTTGGGTAGTCGGTCGTCAATACCAAATTAGGTTATACTTCATGTTTACGCTCAAGGCTGTAAGTTACTATGGCCTTACCTACTCAGATCTGTTATGAAATTTCTCGTCATCAAGGTATCTCTTGGCCAATAGGAATTAAGACTTGACAATCCCCACTCCCTAACCCACAAAAAATTCATGGACATAACTGCTAAAATTGAAGAACTGGCCCAAAAATATGAGATACCTCCCCAACTGCTAAAGGAAGCCATGGCTTTAGAAGTAGCAAAAATTACTCTCAAAAATCGGCAGCTATCAGCTAAAATTGTCAAACTTATCGAAAAATATACCGACTCCCCACAATAAATAAACTCTATGACTTTGAGACTGAAACAAATTCGCTTAACCAATTGGAAATGTTATCCCAGTCAAAATATTACTTTTAACCTGCATCCCGACAGAAATATTCATATTATCTTCGGTAATAATGGCCTCGGTAAAACTTCTCTGATGACAGCGATTTTATGGTGTCTCTATGGGGGAGATATTGTATCTAAAGAGACTCTGAAAACCTATTTTTATCGAGGTAAGGATGATTCTTCACCAGCAATAGAAATTCGGGTAGAATTAAATTTTACTAGAAACGAGAAAAATTACTTTATCAGTCGCACAGCGAAATTAAAAGATAATGGTATCACTTCTTATCCCAGCGTAGAGGAAGCATTATTTTATGAAGATGGAACCATGAGAAGTAACTCTAGGGAATATATCGAAGCATTGCTTCCTAAATCTATTCGAGATTTTTTCTGTTTTGATGGCTCAAAAATCGAACAATATACCCAGATAACTCAAACTAAAGCAGCAAAAGAAGCAATTGAAAAAGTTTTGGGTATCCCGGAATTAAGAAATCTACGCGATGATACAGAAAAAGCCTTACAAGAATTAGAAAACCGTTTAAATAAAGCAGAGGGAACCAGTCAAATTTTTAAAGATAAGCTGCAACAATTGCAAGAATTAGAAGAAGAAATTGCTTTTCAACAAGGTCAGCTTAAAAATGCCAAAGATAGCGAAAAAGATGCTATAATTATCTACCAAGTCGCTCAAGAAAAAGCCGCTCAGATTGAAAGTTTACGAGAAAAGTTAGAGGAAATTTATAACTTAGAGAAAAAGCGTATCGGTTTACAAACTGAGTTAAATAACCTGCAAAATTCTATTGATTCTTGGTTAAAAAAAGCTGCGATACCTTTGCTGATTAACTTTGTGCAGGAAATGGCCGATGATTTGCAAGTTACTAGCTTAAAAAGCACTTATAAAACTAATTATACAGCAATTTTTAAAGCAATACTTGACGACGAAAGCTGTTTATGTGGTCGTTGTTTAGATAAAAATTCTCGTGACTTTATCCTTGAAAAAATTGCCGAACTAGAGTCCTTAGAAGTGGACAACGTCACCAGAATAGAAAAAGACCAACTTAGAATTGATTTACAGGGAATTATGCGAGATAATGCCAAATTTAGCAATTATAGTCAATTGCTTTTACAAAGAGATCGTTTAGAAGAAGAAATCGAAGAAATTAATCAACATATTAAACAGCTAAAACAGGAAACCACGGGAATAAATCAAGACTCGGTGAGGGAGATTTGGCGAAAAGTTGGCGAATCGGAACGAAAAGTTAAGGAGATTGAAGAAAAGATCGAACGCTTACAAAAGGAAATTGAAATCAAAGAAAAGAAATTAGAAAATTTACGCAAAGAAGTGGAAATTTTAGCTAGTGAAAATCAAACCACATTGATGTTATCTAATCAGGTTAAAATGGCCAGAGGTTTAAAAAATGCCACTAACGAATTAATCGAATGGCATATCGATAATTCCCAAAAAATGATCAATCAAGTAACCAGCGATCGCTATTTACAAATAACCAACAAACCAGAAGAATATACAGGAGTAGAAATCACTCCCGAATACACTTTAGGAGTCCGTACTATCACAGGAAAATTATTAAATCCCGATGTCTTAAGTGCTGGAGAAAAGGAAGCTTTAGCTTTTGCTTTTATCACCGGTTTAAATCAAATAACCGATACTTGTGTTCCCCTAATTATGGATACACCTTTCGGCCATTTAGACGAAGAACATCAAAAAAATATTATTAACTCTCTCCCTAATTTAAACTCCCAAGTGATTATTTTAGCCACGGATCGCGATCTTCCCGATCCACTTTTAAATCTGCTGCTTCCCTACACTACTGATATATTCAAAATACACCGTTTGGCTGCCGATGAAGATGCTTCCGTGATTGAAGTGATGGAGAATTACTAATGCAGAGAATCGATCCCAGTTTGAAGATTTATGCCTCGGAAACTTCCAGAAATTATCTACAGGTACTAAAAGATAATAAAACCTTTGAGCGCATGGTAGATGCCTATTTATTCGCGGCTGCTTTTGCTATTAAAGAAGACTTAAGTATCTACGGAATCAATCTGAGTAATCGACAAGATTTAATTAATATTAGTCAAATCGAGCCAGAAGTTATTTTAGCTTTAACCGCAGGAATTTATATTATCTGTAAAAAGAATTCCTATCCTCAACCCAGCGACGGCAAAGAAGTTTTAGATAAGATATGTCAATACGCAGAAGTGGGATTAAGGGAATTAAAAGAACGCTGGCAAGGCAAAGTCAGCAATCAAATTCAAGCTGATATTGAGAGAATTATCAATAATCTCTAAAATTCTCCCTATCTAACTATCTTTTTTAGCGATAACGACAAATTACATTCTTTCCACACTGCCAAAAAAGACGGGTTCCACGCGAATAGCAATGACACTAGCCGGACGTAAAACCATATATTCTCCTTGGATATTTCTGATCGGAACATTGATAAAATCCTGAGAATCGGCTTTCGGAACTAATTCATTACTGTACCACTTTTGAAATTCTTGGATGGTCAAAAAACGTACCTCCTCGCGATGTCCACTGCTCAAGAACAAATGTACGGCGTACTCGTCAGCTTTTCTACTCATTTTTTTTAACTAATCAGATGGAATTTTTGTAATAAAGTTGCCATTAAAGGCGGAAAAGTGAGACGCAATTCGCTCAGATCCGAGAAAATTAATTTTTGGTAGCTTGGCAGGTCAAAAGCCAGTTTACCCTTTAATTCCGCCCGATTTTGATAGGTTAGCAGAATTTGTCCGCCCTGTTTACAAGCGATCGCATAACCTAATTCTACACCCACTAGGGGACTGGGCAGTAATTCCGTTTCCTTTTGGCTAATCGCCGTAGCATCAGCAATAAATAATAAACTTTTGCGAATTTGGCGTAATTGACTATCACTCAATCTAGTGACATTGCCCTCAGTTCGAGGCGTTTCTACCATAGTTAAGGGCAAACGGGAGCGTTTATTGAGATTTTCGACGGTTTCGGTCAAAACTGTTTTTAAAGCGGTGCTAGAGTCCTTAAATTGGCTTTGGGAGCTAAAATAAATGACGGGATCCAGCCAAGTGCTGAGGTCTTGTTTAGTAAAGTAAATTTCTTGGGAAATCAGGTCAATATTCGAGATGACGTAACCGCCACTACCTTCGAGGTAAAATTCCACCCTTTCCCCTTCTAGATAGCGTTGGAACCAGACAGAACCCTGTATTGTCAGACTATCATCGAGAAAATCGGCTCTTAAACCCGATTTTAAGAGACTATTGCGACTTAAGCGCAAGTCGTGGGGACGTTTGACAACCTCGCGGATAGGTTCGTATTTGTCCAGATACCAAGCTTTCAGAGCGATGATGGCCATAGGTGTGGCGATTAAAGACACTCTCCCATTTTAGCAGTAAGCACCGATATCCTCTCCACATTCATCGGCCAGGTAAGAAAGAGCGCGAAATCTTAACATCATCAGGTTTTCGTAGAGGGGATTTAGCTTGCAAAGGGGCGGAATCTCTAGAATTGTCCAGCTAAATAGGGTAATTTTCCGGGCAAAGGGACATTGAGCCGGAATTAGACGACAAATCCTGTGAGCTAGTGCAGGTGTATTAATTTCTAGGCGATCAATTCGTTGCCGCAGGGGTTGCCATAAATCCCATTTTGGTTGCGGTGACGGGTTTTTCCGATTGCCTTTCGACCAAGGGGCGATCCAATTAGAGATAATTATTTTATTTGTGGTATAATCTGATACATCAGCATCGGCCATAGCTTTATCTTCAATTGATTGAGTCATAAGGTTCTATCTGAGATTACGACAGGGCGAACAATCTTTCCCGAAAATCCCCTAGGACGTTCGGACATTTGAACGCTTTAACGATAACATCTCTGGGATAAAATTACTTGTTAAGACTACACAGTAACGCTAGGGCTGCGGAGAGGCAATTTGAACGTTTGTACTAACTTTCCATCTCCGAGTTATCACCTGAAAGCTAATAGGCAACAGACGACAATAAGATAACGTCATGAGTGAGTTTAACCAGATTAATCTCTAAGCTTCGCCCAAAGATATTGGCTCTGATTAGAGCTATTTCTAGGTTAGCAAAAACTCAGGTTTTTTCACGTCAGCATAGTACACTTTTTCTGGGTATAAAATATCACCCGCTTTTGTCAAAGATACGCAATCCAAGCTGTGGGGTGTGACCCCCCCAACCCCCCCGACATCGGGGGGCAGGGGGGGTGTAGGATGTGGGAATTATGAATTATGAATTGGAAATTGGGGAGTTTTTTGCTGTGAATAGTAAACGGTGAACTGATAACTGATAACTGATAACTGATAACTGATAACTGATAACTGATAACTGATAACTGATAACTGATAACTGATAACTGATAACTGATAACTGATAACTGATAACTGATAACTGATAACTGATAACTGATAAC
>NZ_JADBVM010000066.1:0-20797 GCF_020244875.1 Microcystis sp. M44BS1 | reverse complement strand
TTAGCAAATAGAGAGAATTCTTGTCCATTAAGAAATGTTACAAATTACATGGGTACATTAAGAAATGTTAAGGGGTGCATCCATTGATGGATAAGGGTTTTCTGCTATTGTGGTATATATGTATGGGGGAAGTTCAGGTATTGGTATGATCAATCGGGAAATCGCTATTTAACCGCAGAGGAAAGGGCAATGAATGCGGAAGCGATCGCCGCTCAAGAACGTTTGAATGCCCAACAAGAACGTTTGAATGCCCAACAAGAACGTTTGGCTAAACAGGCAGCCGAAGCGATCGCCGAGCAAGAACGTTTCGCCAAACAGGAAGCGGAACAAAAAGCCCAACGACTAGCGGAAAGACTAAGAGATCTGGGTATCAACCCCGATGAAATGTAGGGGTGGGGTTCCTCGGCAATTTTAGGGGATTAATCGCGTAATAATTCCGGTTCGGTTAATTCGTCGGTCATTTCCATCAGGGCCCGTTGGACGGGTTTAATCATCGGGTCATCGATATTTTCTACGGTATCGTAGCGGACGCGTTTGGCCCGTCTAGCGACTTGCACGACGATCGAGTAACGATTGCTGGCCGCATTCATCAGTTTATCGGTGAGATAAATCATCTCGGAGGAGTCGAATTTAAACCGTTTGGACATAGTTATATTTAGCCTTCTCTGGTGAATTTGGCACTTGTCACTGATAATAGGTTAGTGATCAGTTTTATTACTCAATCCACCTTACCACATTTTGTCCACCCTAAGGATAGGGTTATCCTTGATCTCGATCGGATTTTGTCAACTACTTTTTACAAAACTTAAATCAATTTTATACAAGTTTAAAAATATACAAATAAAGAGTTGACATCCTCACCGCCATGGCCGGACGGTGATGACCGGCAGATCAAACAAGCTTAATTGAATGATCTTCGGCTGGGTTGACGCTTCACAGGATACTGCTTCTTTAACAGAAGTCTTACGCTGTCCGACCCGTCCGTTTTTTGAGGTCTCCGATTGCCCACCAGCGACCTTGATATTAATTGCTGCGTTTACATCCCTATCATGGAAAGTCCCACAGAAAAGACATTCCCACTCGCGGATATTTAACGCCTTTTTCCCGCCAATATTCCCACAACAGGAACATCGCTGAGACGTTGGCTCCCATCGGGAAATTATCCGAAAATTACGCCCATATTTATCAGATTTTGCTGATAGCATATCTCGAAAAGAACGCCATCCTAAGTCTGATATAGTACGGGATAAATTCCGATTTTTAACCATTCCTGATGTGTTTAAATCCTCTAAAACTATCGTTTGATTTTCACGAACAACTCTAGGGGATAGTTTATGCAAGAAATCAGTGCGAGTGTCTTTAATCTTTGCATGAATTTTAGCTACTGGTTTTCTGGCTTTTTCCCGTCGTTTACTTCCTTTTTGTTTTCTAGAAAGGTTTTTCTGTGCCTTTCTTAGTCATTTTAATCGTTTCTTTAACGGTTTTGGTGCGTTGATCTTTTCCCCTGTTGAAAGAGTCGCAAAAGTAGCAATCCCTAGATCGATCCCTACAGTTTGCTCGTTATCTGGCAAAGTTTCGGGACGAATCTCGACAACGAAACTGAGAAAATAGCGATCCGCTGCGTCTTTAATCACGGTGACGCTAGAAGGTTTAGAGGGTAATGGACGGCTCCAAACGACTTTTAAATCACCGATTTTTGCCAAAGTAACGTGGTGTTGATTAACGGTAAAACCATTATCGGTAAATCTGGCTGATTGTTGAGATTTACGTTTTTTAAATTTAGGAGGTTTTACTTTTTTTCCTTTTCTTTCTCCCTTACAAGATGCAAAAAAGTTAGAGTAAGCAGTCTCTAAGTCTCTTAAGGACTGTTGTAAAGGAATAGAAGAAACCTCAGTCAGCCACTATTTTTATTCTGTTTTTTTTATCTGAGTTAGTCTTCCAGACAACTCTGTATATTTTTGCTTTTTCTCTCCTTGTTGATAGAGTTCTTGGCAGTAAGCTAAGGTATTATTACAGACGACACGCACACACCCGAACAACTGAGACAAAAGCTTTTTTTGTTGGTCTGTTGGGTAAAGGCGATATTGATACCTTGCTTTCATCGTTGGCTTAAAATGTGTCTGTCTGTACTCTATTTTAACTAGGTCTATCAATAATGTCAATTCGGTCAGTAATCAGTAATCAGTAAAAAGACAGTAAGAAACTTCTATTTAATACTGCACACTTAAAAACTCACATCTGATAACTGATAAACGTCTCTATATAGGTTGGTTCGGTGTCATCCTGAGTCCGACGATCTTAACCGCTACCATCTGCTATATTATCGCCTTTATTGCCGCTCCTCCCGTGGATATCGACGGTATTCGCGAGCCGGTTTCTGACTCCTTACTCTACGCTCATAACTTCCCCCTCGATTTAGCTTCTGGTGATGCTATCCCCATGGACTTGACAGCGCAGGCGATCGATGTTTAAAAATAAACAGATGCTGGATCCCCATCCAACATCCGCATTCTAACTCTGCACACATTTTGCTAAGTCCTCATGATAAGTTAAAAAACGCTTCCTTTTTGGGGGCGTTTTTATTTATTCGATTGAAAAAACCGATGATAATCATTACTAAAGCTGATAAGAAAGGAGGAAGTGGGGTGTGGGGTGTGGGGTGTGACCCCCCCAACCCCCCCGACATCGGGGGGGCAGGGGGGGTGTGGGGTGTGGGGGTGTGGGGTGTGGGGTGTGGGGTGTGGGGAGAAAAAAGCTGACTCCTGACTCCTGACTCCTGTCTCCTGTCTCCTGAATCCTGAATCCTGAATCCTGACTCCTGACTCCTAACCCAATGGTAGATGTGGGATTTTTGCAGGAGTTCTATTTTCCGACAAAGATAAGTAAAAATTATTTATTGACCGTAAAAACTTGAGAATATTTAAATTAACATTCCGCAATATTTATAAATTCTTAAGAATTAATTGAGAAAGATTATTATTTAACAACGATGTTATGCTGGTTACAGCGATTTGATAGAATTTCATAGTGGGTTATTCTGTGCTTTTTTGGGCAGCAATGGTTGAAACCCTTGCCACACCTAGAAGGTAATCCTAATTAAAACGGGTAAATCAGTCAATTTCACCCACAACGATGATCTTTTTTTTATGTAGTTTTGTTGCAAAAAAAAAGTTTTTTTGACAAAAAGCACAAAATGTGATATGTAACCAACGTATTTCTGGTTGCGAGTAATTATTGTAGAGGGGGGAGATGGGAGAATAAATAAAAGCAATCTCCTGACGACCGACGACCGACTACTGATAACAAGGGCCGAATCTCAGACCTAATTGGTTAAGCTAAAAGCTTTGATGTGCTTAGTTTCTAACCTTCTTTTTAGGTAGGAGAATTGTCAGATTCTGTCTTTTGCACGAGTGCCTGTTGCCTCTTGCCTTCAGAAGCTGATAACTGATAACTGATAACTGATAACTGATGAAAAGATTAGCTTGGTTCGATCGCTTAGTGTTAGCGAGTATTTTGGCTTTAATTGCCGCAATATCGTCGATTTTGATGCAAGGAAATCAAGTCCCTACGCGAGGGGAGAATTTTAGCTGGCAAGGGCGAAAAATCGGCGTTAGGGACAATTATTTTACTTTAAGTTTTAATCGGCCGATTGACCGTTCCGATATAGAAACCAGCTTGGCGATCAATCCTCCCTTACCGGGTAAAATTAGCTGGGCCGGAGATCGCTTGACCTATACTTTGACGGAATTGCCCATCTACGGCAAAAAATATCAAGTAAAGTTACCTATTGCTCAAGGTGAGGACTTTATCGGCGAATTTTACAGCCACGATCGAGCTTTTGCCTATATTGGGGTCAACCAAGAGGAAAGAGGCCGTTTAATCGTCTGTAATATCATTCAGGGGCCAAATAAGGTCACAGAACTGAAAAAAACCATCCTTACCCCTGGGGATCTGGTGGTCACGGATTTTCAAATCTATCCGAGGGGGGATAGAATTTTATTCTCGGCCTTCGATCGCTCTGACTTAGGACGGGATACCCCAAAACAGCAACTTTACACAATTACCACGGGGTTAAATCATGACGAAAATAGTCAAAATTTGCCCAGTGGTCGTATAGAAAGGTTTTTAGATGCAAAAACCTATCAAAATCTGCGCTTTAATCTCTCAGATAACGGCAAAACCCTAATCGTGCAGAGAATTAATCATGGGAATCCGGGGGATGCCAGTTTATGGGTAATCAGCGATGATGGACAATCGCGACCGTTAGGAATACAAGGGGATAATTTTTTACTATCTCCCGACGGTAAAAAAGCGGTTGTCAGTCAAACGGGAGGGGTAGCGGTGATTCCTTTGGATGTCCAAGGGGGAAAACCGCAATTTTTGCCCACCTACGAGAAAATCCTCGCTTTTTCCCGGGATGGTCGCCAGAAATTAATAGTGAAATCAGAACCGGATAATCAGCGATCGCTATTTCTGCTCAACGATCGGGGAGAGTCAAGACTACTATTAAGAACAGCTAATCCGATTATTAGCTGTGAATTTGAACCGCGACAGGAAAAAACCCTTTACTGTCTAAAAAGCGATCTGGTTATGAGCAGCGATGGCAAGGTGAAAGAAGAACCATTTTTAGCAATTATTGAGCTAAAAACGGGTAAAATGATCCCCTTGCTGTCCTTACCTAATTATCGTGATGTGCAGATGAGTATGTCTCCCGATGGCGTGGCTTTATTATTTGATCAGTTAGCAACCATACCCTTTGGAGTCGGAAATGATTTAGTCACTGGGGAGGGGTCGAGCATTGCCGATGGTCGTCTCTGGTTATTACCGCTTCCTGATCAATTCAGTCCCAATAGCATCCCGAAAATTTTACCTCAAGAACTCAACGCTGGTTTTAAACCCCGTTGGCTGCCCTAATACAGCAGAATTAAGGAGTCAGGAGTCAGGAGACAGGAGAGAAATCTTTCCCTAATCAGGTGACTCGGAGAATACTGACTCCCGAAAACGAAAACCTCATACCTCACCATTAAGATAAGTGCTATATGCTACTTCAGCGATTTGGTTTTTTATTGCGTCCTAGTGGCGATATCGAGATCGAGCGGGGGATTCGGACTTTATTAGCCATCACAGTGCCGATTATTATCGGTGATATTTTAGATCGGTCAGAAGTGGGGTTAATGGTCGGTTTAGCGGCTCAAACCTTGATTTTAGCCGATGTGGGGGGACTTTACTGCCTGAGAGCGAAAACCCTAGTCGCTACGACTATCGGGATGGCTCTAGCTTTGATTATCGGCACATTAGCCAGTGCTTGGCTAGGATTGACCGTAGTGATAGTTTTTTGCGGGTTGTTTATAGCGGGTTATTTGACGGTTTACGGGGAAAATGGGGCGTTAGCTGGGGTAGTAATTAGTTTATTGCTGCTTTTGGCCGTTTCTTTGCCATCGGGAGATATGGTCGTCGCTTTACAACGGGCCGGAATCGCTGTTTTGGGGGGGGGATGGACAATTTTTTTGGCCCTGTTTATCTGGCCTTTTCGTCCTAATCAGCCTTTACGTCAGGTAACGGCGGAAAATTTTCAGGGTATCGCCATCTATCTCCGTTCTTTGCCTTTACACTCTTGTTCTAATGCTCATGAGGAGCCATATTTTGACCAAATTCGCCAACTGTTGCTCCGTTCGCGGAAAACTGTCACCTTGACGCGTCGGGGACGTTGGGGAAAGAATGAGCTGCGGGAATTGTTAATCGTCTTGATTGAAGATAGCGATCGCATTAACACCAGCTTAATTGCGCTGCGAGAATTGCTTCATCTTCATCCCTTGCCACAACTGACCACGGTGGGTATTTTATTAGAAGATATTCTCGTGCAAGTGGCGGAAATTAGCGAAGATATTGCCGGGTTAATTTTGGGTAGAAATAAACGACCGGATTGTGAGCGCTTGCAGCTATTACTCAAGGCGATCGAGCAACAAAAAAACCTGCAAGCTAAAGTTTTAGAAAATGCTCAGGACGATTATAGCAGTTATGTGGCAATTTCCCAATTAAATAATCGTTTAAAAAAATTATTTAAACAGCTAAAAATAGCCAGTGAAACAGCGCAACATTTGCGGCAAAGTGAGGAATTTTCAGATAAAAAAAATCCCTGGCAGCGGAACTTTGAAGGGATAGAAAAAGAGTACGGTCAAGAAAAAGCTTGGTGGGAACCATTAAAATCTAATTTTAATCTAGACTCGCCCCTATTTCGTCATGGTTTACGCTTGGGTTTGGGAAGTGCGCTAGGAGTGTTGATCTACAATAAGCTAGGAATTACCCATAGTTTTTGGATTGGTTTAACCTTAGTTATTGTGTTAAAACCAGATTTTAGCTTGACTTTTCAACGCTTTTTTAATCGGGTGTTTGGCACGATTTTAGGCTCGTTTTTTGTTTTGGCACTGTTGCGAATTATAGATAATCCGCTCTGGTTAGAGATTATTGGGGTTATTTCTATAGCGATCGCTTTAACTTTGGTGCGATTTCACTATAGTTTGGCAGTATTTTTTATCACAATTTTTGCTTTAATTATCAGTCGTCTCGATACCAGCAATGACGGGATTAATTTAGAGTATATCAGAATAGTTTATACTTTAATCGGTAGTGCTTTAGCTTTTGCACTTTCCTTTGGTTTTTTACGGTTTAATGAAGATGAACGTTTTTCCCTCGCTGCCATTAAAGCATTAGAAGCTAATCAAATATATTTTCAGTCAGTTATGGCAGTTTATTTAGGAGAATCATCCTATCAAACTGCAAGTTTATCTTCCCATCGCAATAAAGCTCGACGAGCAAATACAAATATGCAAACGGCCCTACAACGATTAATTGATGATCCTAGCACACCTTTTCCACAAATGGAACCGGCAATCACTTTAAGTAATTATATTCCTCGTTTTGGTCGCGGGGTGACAGTTTTATTGACGGAATTGGAACAATATCGCGGTAGTCCTCCCCATCCTAATCTGAGTCTGTTCACGCAACAAATAACCCAAGCTTTGACGCAATTAACCCAAGCTTTGCAAGCAAATAATCCTCCTTCTCCCTTACCTCCCCTCGAAGATACTTTAGAAAATATCCTCGATCATTTGCAAGAATTGCGAGAGGAAAGGTTAGTGGAAATTGGCAATCAAAAAGAGGGAACTAATCTCCAAAAATATTTAGGGGATTATAATATTGTCACCACGGAACTTGTGGAATTATCCAGTCGTGTTGGGGTAATGAACACAGCAATTGATCGTTTTATTAGAAGTTAAAATTTAGTTATAACAACAGAATTTAGCAGTCAAGAGGAAAATCGATTAACTTCGATAATTTCCGTATATTCAAAATTATTAGGACTGCGTTTCACCAGAGAATAATCAACACCATGAAGATTAATTAAGTCCTCTTGACAATCTGCTTTCGGAGAATTATAAACTAACACATATTCTTTACCAATATAGGGAGAAATCTCGGTTTCTACTTCTCCTCTCCATTGAGTTTTTGTCACTAAAACAATTAACTGATTGGCTAATTTAGGAATAGCGATCGCAACTTGCCGACGATAGATATGATCAAGACTACCAAAAGGGGAATCCATCACCAGAGGAAAAGTGCTGCTATCAATTCCCATCAAAGTATTTTTCTGACTCCATTCTCGCACTCGATCAATAATTCCCCCGATAAAAGATAAACTGAGAATCTGATTTTCTCCGGTGGAAGCTGCCACGGGAATGGCAAATCCTGTGGTATTTTCTAATAGTCTTACCTCGTAATCGGGACTAATACGGGGAATATAGGGAGTAAAAGAAATTGAGTTAAAGATTTCCTGTACCCGTTTTTCTAAGGACAAACGAAACTGATTTTCTAATCTCTGTCTTACCTCACTAATGCGATTAATTGCCTCTTGAGTCGCTAAAATACGTCGTTGTCCTAAATTATATTTTTCCTCTTTTTGTTGCTGTTTTTGTACCTGTTTTTGCAGGGATTCTAACTCTTTTTCATAGATATCTAGTTGATTTTTATTGCTACCCTGTTCCAAGCGTAAATCTTTTAGGGAATCCTCGATCGCATCTAAGCGAGATTGCAGATTTTTAATATCTTCATCAGGATAATGGCGAAATTTATCCCGCACTTCATCTAATTCTGATTCTACTAAAGATAATTCTAAGCGCCATTGGTGAATATTAGCTTGATAATTATCCACTTCTTGCCAAAAATCTAAGACTTTTTTATCCATGTCTTTGACTGTGGAAGATAAGCGAATGGCTGCTTCTTCTACATCGGCCATTCCTGCTTTATTCATCCAGTCTTGTACCTGTAAATAAGCTTGGCTATTTTCCTGTAATTCCTGGCCACAAATACATTTTTTCCGCTCTAATAATTGTTGGACAAATTGCTGTTTAATACCACTGGGTAGTTCCCCTTGTTGTCGTAGGCGATCGATTAATTGCTGAAAGTTTTGATTAATTTCTTTTAAAAAGACTTGATAAGCTTGCTGAGAAATTAATTTCTTTAATTTATCCTTAGTTCTGACTAAATCTTGCCGCAGATTTCTTTCCTGTTGTTCTAATTTTTCTTTTAACTGTTTTAATTCCTCGGCACCACTTAACTCTAATAAGCGATTAGTCACGGCTTTTTTTAATTCTTCTTGCTGGGATAAATGGCTAATAATATCTTGCTGACGCTGCTTTAATTTCTCGAAATCCTGCTCAATTTTACTTTCCTGTTTTAATAACTTTTTTAAATCCGATTCTCCTAAATCTTTAAGCTCATCTTGTAAAGATTTTTTGGCTTTTTTTAAATGCTCGATCGCTCGATCTAATACTTTAACTCCCAATAATTCCTTTGTATCCTCGGCGATTTTACCTTGGCTACTACTACGAAATTGATGATCGATATATTCCCCATCAAAAAAGAAATAACGGTGTAAACTTTCTGGTAAAATTTGATTAATAATATCCTCCGCTGGTTGATTGGGTGTGTACCAATTGCCATCATCACCAGCGTAGAGCATATATAAACTATTTGAACCGTATTTAATTTTACTATTTACATCTTGGTAGGCGAAAAATTTTCGTTTTACCTGATAGCGTTTATTTTCATGTTCAAAGTTTACTTCTGCGGAACATTCTATGGAGGTTCCCGTTGTTACTTCGGTAATTGCCCGTTTATTAACTAATAACTCTGGTTCGGCAAAAGCTGCTGTAAATTTTTCATAAAGTACCCAGGTACAAGCATTTAAAATTGTTGTTTTTCCTGCCCCATTATTGCCATAAATTACCGTCGTATTGCGAGAACTCGCCGCTAAATGTATCTCAGGAGTCTTACCGTAAAATTGTCGAAAATTACATAACTTTATTGATAGTAGTTTCATATTTATATAGAGGGGATGATGGGGAAGTTTTTTCAGTGAACAGTAAACAGTAAACAGTAAACAGTGAACTGATAACTGATAACTGATAACTGATTATTGAATTACTTCTTTAATAATTGTTAAAACATCATCATTGATATTGCGAGGATTGCGCTGGTATAACTTATCTCTTTCCAATTTTAAAACTCGATCGATGATTTTTCGCACATCTTCGGGAGCGTTTAAAATCGGTTCTTGGATATTTTGGAGATTATTATCAGAATTAGTCATAGGGCAGATTTTTTAATATTTACAGCCGCGGCATCTCCAACAAAATCCCTGCCGGGGTACGTTAATCTATTACTAACGCACCCTCAGCCTAGATTGTTTCTCTAGACGAAACTTAAATAGGGTAACTTTTGTGCGGTAGATTGAATTAGATCGAGATTTTGTAAAAGCTGTCCGCAGGTATCCCAACCCCCTTCTATTAACATCTGTCGGGAACCTTCATTCATAGAGACGGTAGCGACAAAATCCCCCCATTCCACCGTCATGGTTGGCAAAGAAAGATCGACGGGAATTTCGGGATTAGCTGCAATTAAATCCTGTAAATGTGCGATGGTTTTAGCCTCAGCAGTGACACAGGGAACCCCATTAGCGATACAATTGCCAAAAAATATTTCGGCGAAACTTTCCCCGATAATTGCTTGAATTCCCCAACGTAAAATCGCTTGCGGTGCGTGTTCCCGAGAAGAACCACAACCAAAATTACCATTAACTACCAGAATTTTCGCTCCTTGGTACTGGGGTAGATCGAAAGGATGACTTCCCTGTAAAGCCGCTCGATCATCGGCGAACACTTGTTCTCCTAAACCTTCAAAGGTGATACAACGCAAAAAACGAGCCGGAATAATGCGATCGGTGTCAATATCGTTGCCTCGCAAGGGTAAAGCTCGTCCGGAGATGGTTTTAACTTGACTCATGATCTTTTTCTAACTTTTACTAGCAGTGACAAAAAAAGTGGTTGCATCTTGTCATACCCCCTGATCGGTGGCATTTTTCTCGATTTCTCGGCGATAATTGTTGCTCATCTTCTCTACTGCCCAATTATCGACAAAGATTGACCCAATTGACTTAAATTAAGAGCATGGCCGCCGGTAACTAGATAAACTGCGTCTGCTATTGTGCCAATTCTACGACAGAGATCGCCTAAACGATCGCGAAACAGACGACCGAGGGGATAAGCGGGAACCACACCCCAACCAGTTTCTTCCGCTACCAGAATAACATCAACCGCCGCGTTTTTGAGGGAATACAAGAATCGATCGCTGATTTCTAACCATTCAGCTGCCGACATTTCTAAACAATTGGCTACCCAAGTACCGAGGGAATCGATCAATAAACAGTGAGAAAATGGGCTATTATCAATAGTTTCGCTTAATTGTCGGGGAATTTCTTGGGTTTGCCATTGGGGGGAACGTCGCTGCCGGTGTTTTTCAATGCGATCGCACCATTCTTGATCTTTTTCATCCACCGAGGAGGTGGCGATATAAATAACGGGTTTTTGGCTGATTTTGGCTAAATATTCAGCCCATTCACTTTTTCCAGAACGGGCAGCCCCTGTAACTAGGATAATTTTTTCATCCACGATCGAGATTTTGGCAAATAACTAAAGTATATAGGGGAGAAAGCTGTCCTATTCTGCATCATCCAAACGGTGAATATCATCATCTCCTAAATATTCGCCATTTTGTACCTCGATCATCACCAGAGGAATAGAACCGGGGTTTTCCACCCGATGACGGGTATTCATGGGAACGTATGTAGATTCTTTTTGTTTGAGGAGAGTTTCTTTTTCATCACAGATTACCCGCGCTGTACCGGAGACGACAATCCAGTGTTCACTGCGATGGTAGTGCATTTGGGTACTCATGTGATGGCCGGGTTTAATGACAATGCGATTGATGCGATACCGGGGACCTTCCTCCAATACCGTCACTGTTCCCCAGGGGGGAGTCCGCGTCATTTCTAGGTCTTGGGGATAAGGGGAGGGATCATTAATTAAGTCATCCATGGTGGTGGTCTCCAAACTTGATTAACATTCTAGTGGACAATCTCTGGTTTGCAGCTATTAGCTAAAGGTGTGTGGGGTGTGGGGTGTGGGGTGTGGGGTAATGGGGTGATGGGGAGAATAAATAAAATAATCTATTGAATCCTGTCTCGGAGTCTCCTGTCTCGGAGTCTCCTGATCACTGATTCAAGAGGGCAATTGTTTAAAATCAAAATTTGTGTCTTTTCCCTTGACAGATGGCTCGGTTTGTGCTATACGATTAGCCATTTGTACCAGATCCACCCCGGTAGCTTGCCGCAATTGTTCAGCAAAGGCAGTAATTTTGGGGACAAGATTACCATCACCCCCGTCCACTACCGTCACCGTTTGCACCTGCACTTCTGGGACACTAGCGGCCATTAATTTCAGCAATAACTCCAATTTTTGGTATAAAAAGATGTTTTTAGCGTTATTTCCCGCTCCTTGCCAAGAGGCCGCTAATTTTTTGGTTCCTTCCGCTTGCGCTTTCCCCTGTTCGATAATTTTGGCTGCTTCCCCCCGGGCTTTTGCGATCGCTTGTTGACATTCCGCTGCCGCCGGGGCGATCACATCTGCTTGTAATTGCTGTTTCACCTGCTTAATTCGGGCAGTTTGTACCGCCACTTCTGCCTGTACTTTAGCTAAATCGGACATAACCACCGATTCTACCTCAGCAATCATGGCACCGCGCTTAGTTTGAGTGTCGCGCACCCGTTTTTCTGCGTCAGCTTTGGCTATTTCTAAATCTTTTTGGATACGACGCAAAGCGGTTAGGCGTAGATTCTCGGAATCCTTGATAATCGATGTTTTTCGGGCTTTTGCTTCGGCTATCCGGGCATCTCTCTGTAATTCGGCTTTTTGCTTCCGTCCGATCGAATCCAGATAACGCACCTCATCGGAAATATTCTGGATCTGCAAACTATCCAAAACTAAACCCAATTTTTCCAGATCCTGTTCCGCTTCTTCTAGGAGACTTTTAGCGAAAGCAATCTGATCGGAGTTCGCTTGTTCTGGGGTTAAATTCGCCAAGACACCGCGCAAATTCCCTTCGAGGGTTTCTTTAGCCAATTGTTCAATTTCCTTGCGTTTCTTGCCCAATAAACGCTCGATCGCATTATGAATAATCGGTTCTTCCCCAGCAATTTTAATATTCGCCACCCCGGTGACGATCAACGGCACACCGCCCTTAGAATAGGCATTAACCACCCTGAGATCGATGATCATGTTGGTCAAGTCCATTCGATACACTTGTTCTAGCATAGGTAAACGAATACTGCTGCCCCCTTTTACCAAACGATAACCGATGGTTTTGCCCGTGGCTGTGGGACGACGACTACCGGCAAAAATTAAAACTTCACTCGGTTGACAGATATGGTAATAGTTACGGATGACTAATAAACCCGCACCTGTCCCTAAACCGAAAACTCCCAGTAAAACAGCGATAATTTCCATAGATTTTATTACGGTCGATGCTCGGATCAAATTAACTAAATTGTATCCGTCAATTTCCAACTTTGACAGACCAGTAGTCTAGTAGGGTGTAGGTACATCGAAAATTAAAATAAGTAATGATAGAGTAAAATCCCCTAGTTTTATCTTGACTTCAATCAAATTGGAGCTAAAATCTACACATAACTTTATTCGTAGAGCAAATTATTCGATGTATGAATAATCTCAAAAAATCTCTCGGCATTTGTTGACCGTCGCTTCTTCTGCTGTGGGTGTCCCTGAACCTACGAGTGTTCTTAGTTATATCCCACTGGGCGGTTTAATGCTAGGGGGTGCTGTCCGCAAAGCGAGAAAATAATGTCCCAGAGAGAGGAGGCGCGGGTTTCCTCTCTCTTTTTTGGGGGGTTTTCGAGCCTTCAGGCTTCAGTATCTATCCCTAATTCCCGCAATCGTGCCGCTAGTTGTTCTGCTCGTTGTTTCGCCGCAGAAGCCTCTTGTTTAGCCGCAGAAGCCTCTTGTTTCGCCGCAGAAGCCTCTTGTTTCGCCGCAGAAGCCTCTTGTTTCGCCGCAATTAACTCCTCATCGGCAAGAGGAATCAACTCTCCCTCCAGCGTCAACCAGCGCAACCATAGCCGCTCAATCCCCCGATAGGAACCTTGCCACAAACCCAAGCTCAATTCCAGTGGAGGAATCGGTAAGCGTCCCTCCACTAAAGCTACGGGTTGGTAATAACCACCTACCAGTTCAAACGCTTGAAGTTGGTTAGTATAGCGACTGAAAACCACATAGTAGGGAATCCGCAGAATCTGTTCATAAACTGTCCACTTAGTTGGCGGTTCCCCGGGTTGGCGTAGTTCTTGTCCTAAATCTTGATTTTCCGTACCTGGAGACAATAATTCCACCACAATCGTCGGGGAAACCCCTTCCTGCCAAATCACATAGCTTAAGCGCAGGTCATGGCCATCGTAGAGACGAGGAACACCAACCACCCCAAACCAATCGGGACGCTTGTACCATTGAGGGTGTCTGACATTGTAGTAAAGGTTGAGGTCAGCGGCACTAAAAACTAGGTCTGGTTCCCAGTTGGGAGGCTGGAAAGTCAGCAGTAATAACTGAGGTTGTAATAGGTGAAATTCGTCAGGCAAACCGGGTTCCAGTGGATTGTCGCTAGGTAAATCATACATCGTCGGCAAGGATTGCCGGGGGGAAAGGGGAGGGTCAGATTGGGGAATGGTGAAGCTAGGTGTCGTCATTTCAGTTATCAGTTATCAGTTATCAGTTATCAGTTACCACTCAGACCTCTCAAACATTGTAGTTTTGTAGGTTGGGTTGAGGAACGAAACCCAACAGCCAACCGCCAAATCTGTCTGAATCGGCGATCGCTATTTTGACTCTCTCGTTTGTTGGGTTTCCTTGCGTCAACCCAACCTAGAATAATTGCTATACATATACAATTATCAATAGTAATGATAGAATAAAATCCGTGAAATATTGTTGGACTATCAATTTGTAATCAAAAAACCCAAACTACAAACTACACTGTAATCTTGATTGAACTAACAGCGTCATTTTCATGATTTATTTCTGGCATTTTTGGAGCGATCTTTATCGTTAATTTCAATCCTAAAGCTTGAAGCCAAGAGGTTAGTTGATTCATGGCTTCAGGTGCAGGTTTTTGCATTATTTCTTCCAATTGCTGCGCCTGAATTTTGATTTGTTCT
This sequence comes from Microcystis sp. M44BS1, assembly GCF_020244875.1. Classification (NCBI taxonomy): domain Bacteria; kingdom Bacillati; phylum Cyanobacteriota; class Cyanophyceae; order Chroococcales; family Microcystaceae; genus Microcystis; species Microcystis sp. M44BS1. The sequence goes on along the minus strand of NZ_JADBVM010000066.1, from coordinate 6,180 downwards.
GGTGTTAGATTTTGAGGTCCAAGGGCTTCTAGGACGTGATTGAACGCAAGTCTGAGTAATTCTGATTCAAATCCATATTCATCTCCCTCGAGATGAGTTTCCAGATAAACTGCTGCATAATGGGAATCTTTAAGAGATTCGATCAGGGAATCATGATAACTATCACTGACTGGCATTTTCTCGGCTCCTATAGTCTTGCCAATATTTTTGAGCTATTTCAATGTCTTTAGCTTGCGTTTTTTTATCTCCTCCACACAGGAGTAAGATAATCGTTGTTCCGATTTGTCCAAAGTAAACGCGATAACCAGAACCATAGTCTATTCGTAGTTCATAAACTCCTGCTCCTACTGATTTATAATCCCCTAAGTTACCTAAATTAACCCGGTTTAGGCGTTGAGCAATTTTAGTTTTAGCCTTAATATCCCGCAAAGAATCGAGCCATTGGGCAAAGGGAACTTTGCCGTCACTGGTAACATAACGTCGAATTTCTCTGGGTTGAGCCGCCATGGAATAATTATAGCAGTTATACTATTTTTCTAAAGTAATGGCAGATATGGTTAATTACCCTCACCCCCAACCCCCCACCCCCCTTATCAAGGGTAGGGTTGATTCATAAATCAACCCTACCCGACATCGTAGAGCAGGGGGGGTGGGAGAGGGGAGTATTTAGAAAACGGGTTTCTTTCAGAAACCCGTTTTCTAGGGGTGGGAGTATGTCAAACTAAAAAGTAAAGCTTAGACAGCCTATCTTTATCATGCCAGATCAGCCAATCTCGATCGCCCAATACTACCACGAGCGGACCAAATACGACCCCCAGACGATCGCCTCAAAAAGTAAAGGTCTTGATTGGAGTCAACAACCCTATCCCTTCAAAGAATACAAAATCGGTCAGACTTTCGATCTCAAACCCTACCTCTCCCGTCAAATAGTTCCCCAAAAAGGAGACTTTTGGCGACGTATATCGCGAATTTTGGGTTGTAGCTATGGTTTAACTGCCAAAATCGCTACTATGGGTAGTCCCTTGTACCTACGTTCCGCACCCTCTGCCGGTGGATTATACCCCGCCGAGGTCTATCTGATCTCCCGTGGTACGGAATTTTTACCCGCCGGTCTCTACAGTTATCAAGGTCAAAGTCACTCGCTGCTTTTATTCTGGGAAAGTGATGTCTGGACGAACCTGCAATCTGCTTGTTTCTGGAATCCTGTTTTAGAAAATACCGATATCGCTTTAGTTACCAGTGCCATTTTTTATCGATCCGCTTGGCGCTACGAGGATCGAGCTTATCGGCGTATTTTCCTCGATACGGGGCATTTATTGGGCAATATTGAGCTATCAGCCTCGATTAATGACTATCGCGCTCATTTAATCGGTGGTTTTAACGATAGCCAGATGAATGAATTGCTTTATCTTGACTCCGAGAAAGAAAGTGTCATGACGGTGATTCCTTTGGCAGATCTGCTCAATATCCGGCAAAATCTCCCCCCTAGTACCACGGCACTCCCTTCGGCAACCACGACTCTTTATCCCAAAATTGCCGAGGGAGAATTATTAAACTCTCTACACCGAGCGACTATCATAGCCACAGATGAGAAGATAGAAGCAAATGTTACCCCCTCTAATTGGGAAGATAAATATAATTTTCCTTTTTGTCTAAAAGTTTCGGTGACATCCCGTCCCGTCAATTGGGGGGAAGATTTAATCGATCTGGAAAGTACGATGCTTAAACGCAGATCTACCCGCGCTTATAGTGGTGCTAGTCTCAGTTTAGACGAATTGCGAGCCTTGCTGCATTTTACCTATCAACCCCAAGATTATGCCAACCAAAATCTCGATCCCAATCCCGATTATTTTGATCTAGATTTATTGGAAACTTTTATCGCTGTTTCGGCAGTAACCGGATTAGAGGAAGGCTGTTATTATTATGCTCCTAAAGCTCAAGAATTGCGGCAAATTCGCTTTAAAAATTTCCGGCAAGAGTTACATTATCTCTGTTTAGGTCAGGATTTGGGACGGGATGCGGCTGCTGTGGTTTTTCATACGGCGGATCTGTCAAAAGCAGTGGCTAAATACGGCGATCGAGTTTATCGTTATCTTCATGCAGATGCGGGTCATTTGGGACAGAGATTAAATTTAGCGGCTATTCATCTGGGGTTAGGGGTTAGTGGTATCGGTGGTTTTTTTGATGATCAAGTTAATGAAGTGTTAGGAATTCCCTCCGATGAAGCAGTTATCTATATCACTACTTTAGGCCGACCGAAGGTTTTTTAGGGTGATGAAGCACTAAAGGGGTGACAAGGAGGTTGAGGTCATAGTAATCTGTACCTTGACAGATGCACTTTCTCGCTGGGACGTATTTTGTTTAAAGGTTAATCCAACTACGCACCATTTGTCGAGGGTTTCCTGAATTTTTAAAAGCGGTTCTATTGTGGCATAAAAAGCGATTATTAACGTAAAATACATCACCTTTTTTCATTTTGAAGCGGACTGTATTTTCCGGTTCTGAAAAAAAGTTGTCGATGATGTCAAGTGTTTTTGTGATAGCTTCCGGTTGCGCTATTTCTAGTTTGGAGTAAGCGACTTCAATCCAGTACCGCATATAACGAAAAACCAGACCCCGAGAATCGGCTGAGAATAAGGGGAAATTATTATTTTGAATAGCTTCTTGAGAATTAATCTCTCCCGGTGTAATCACATCCCGCGCCAAAGGTTCGTAGAGACAGGGAACTAGATCTGTATGGTTTTGCCAGAAATATTGATACAAATTGGCGGCGTTTACTACCAGGGAATCTCCTCCCTCATCCGCGGCAGCAAGACAGAGTAAGCCAACAATATCAGGGAAGTAGTTTTTGTCTGTACTATCGGTATGATAGCCAGTTTCTGCATTCGTCATCGAAACGGGTATAGCTTCTTTAGTGTAATCCATTCCTCGATCGATTACATCAAAAAAATAGCCATAGCGGTGGTTTAGCAGTCCAAAAACACGAGAAATAAAAGCATAAATTAATCGCATTTCCGTTTCTGTTAATGCTGGTTCTAATCGGAAAACAATTATTCCGGGTTCTAGGAGCAATTTCTCACGAAACGGCAGGAAAAAGTCAAGATTTTTATTAACTGTTTCCCGTCCTATTTCGTTGGGTTTTTCAAGCCATCTCTGATTGCTTGTTTTCAGTAAATCCAAGACTAATGATTTGGGTAAACTAAAAAATAGTTGAGAAGGGTCGGGCAATTTTTTCCAAATCAGTAATGAAATATTAGGATCGGAAATTGGTATAATCATTTTTGAATCTTGAAGGCAACGTGAAGGGGAAGGTCAATAAGCGGAGTAAAAAATTCTGGGTCTAGTTCTAAATGTTTCTGATTAATTTTTAGTTCATAAACTTCTGGCATTTTTGTGAATGCTGCTAAACGAAGAGATGTGAAGTAATCTTCCATAGTTTTATGAACACATTGCACGGCGACGGCTTTTCTATCTCTACGCCAAATCTCACCGGGGAATAATTGATCGCGTCCGGAAAAATAGCCAGCTTTCGGTGTAAAATAAAACGGAAACTTATCTTTTTTCAGAAAAGGTAAAGAGGGATGGGGGACGGCGAACAGGAAATATCCACCCAACTTTAAAAGTTGGTAGGCTTTTTGCATCGTGCTAATAGTTTCTGAAACATTTAAGTAGTTGAACAGGAACATAGCCAGAACTAAATCGTATTGTTCGGACTCAGTAACCGCCAAATCACGAATATCACGAGTTTCATAAGAAGCATTAGTAATCTGATACTCGTTTTTTTGAATTAAGGCCTGCTCGATCATTTGCGATGAAATATCAATCCCATGAACATATTGAGCGCCTCGGTTAATTAACTCTCTTCCTACATAACCTTCCCCACAGCCTAGATCTAATATATTCTTGTTGACAATCGGTTCACATAAATCAATGACAAACGGACGCGCGGAGTAATCAGAAAGCAAAATCGGTTCTACTCGTTTCCAGTCTGCTGCGCTTTCGTCGTAAAGTTTTTTGGTTTCTTGTGTTGCTTTCATACCTATCTAACGGGATAAAATTTGCACTAATTTTGTTTTAGTCTAGCACTGTGTAAGTAATTACCCATGAAACTTTTGCCAGTTAATCCGAAATCAGCTATCGCCAGAAAAATTAGCTCTTCTTCTCCAAGTTTACAGATTGATGCACACACCAACGGGGAATAACAGCAAAAGTACCCGGTTCGACTTCGTTTTCGTATTGATCAACAATAACTTTTCCTTGACCCTGAAGAAATACAAATACGGTTTCATGTGCGTGTTTGTGCATTTCATTCGCCTTTCCTGGCTTGACTATAACTAGGCGTGCATCTAAAACTTCTAGAGCAAATGGCAGGCGAAATACGTTAAAATCAATATTGAGTTTATCGACCTTATTGTTGTATAAAGCTTCTAAGTTGCTGGCGCTGATTGTTGAAATAAGCTCTTTACCTTCTTGGACATAAGTTAAGCTTTTTTGTTCATTAATTTTTTCGGTCAATGCTCCCAGTCGCAGCGTTTGAAAATCATGGTAAAGTTGTGATGCAAGCCTTAATATTGTTGGAGAGCATTGGCATTCACCAGATGGATCCACAAGCCAATCTAACAAGTTCAGAACTTCTTCCCTGTGCTTTTCCCTTTGCATCCCGTATAGCAAAAGTAAACTCAATCCGGGTAGTAGTTTTTCCACTGGAACAGTAGATAAGTCTTCTGTCAATCCAATACGCACATCATTGATTTGATGCAATAAAAGTTCCTGTTCCTGATTAGACAGCTTTTTGCTTTTAATCATTTTAGTGAAAAGCGTAACAATCTTGAGTTGGTCTGATGATGTCAAAGATTTATCTAGCGCCAACGCACGTTCATACATATTGTCCCAGTAAGCAGCACGTAGATTTAAGGCTTTTAACATTCCTTTGCGTAATTCCAGAACAGCCTGTTCGCTTTCACTGGCTAATTCCTTAGCAATCTCAACTAAAGTCAAGCTGTGTTCATCCTCCACTTCTGTATGTAAAGGAAAAAATACATATTGCTGCAAGGATAATGATGTATGGTTTTTAATCGCTTCAATAATGTGTTTGTAGATAAATTTAACCACAGATTCAGTCCCTAAACCTATGGCTCCAATAGCTTCGAGTGAACTTCCATTCTGGAGCAGCGATAAGAATGATTCACGCCAGATTTCTACTTCAACACAAGGCGTTTGCCTGCTATCTACTCCCATAGCTTCTTGAAAACGCTTGAATAACTGTGGGTGAGGGATTTCCTGTACCCACTCATCCTTAATACCTAATTTACGGATTGCTTCCAGATCTTGATCGTGTAGATGTCCGTTTTCTTCAGCTAAGTTCTTGAGCAGGTGATTTCGATGAGTGGGATTTTCTAGCTTTGATATTACTGCTGTTAAATAACGGGAAAACCAGTCACTATAAGCTCCGTATTGACTGGCAAAGTCTTTGAGAACTTCATCAGTATGTTGAAATTCTCCTTTTTCTAAAGCAAGTAAATAGGGGTGATTAATTGCTCGATGGCTTAGTGCTTCCTTGATTAAATTTTCCATTTTTTCTCATTCCTCGATAGCCGCCCCTTTTTAAATACTATCACAAAATTGGCCAATTGTCGATAGCGGTTGAGATGCGCTCACCCTGGGTTAAATATAGCCAGGCTGACAGTTTTCCGCGGGTTATCCCAGAAGGATTAAGAATAAACCACAGAGGCACAAAGAACACAGAGGGGAAGATAGAGTGTTCTTGTTTAAGATTCTCTGAGATTTTCCCTCTCTAATTCGATTAAATTATCGATTTTTTTTAGCTTGGCATCCCCAGCAAGATAACCGATCCCGCGATGTAAATGTAAGCGAAATTGTTGAGTTAGAGTTTCTTTATCGGTTCCTAATCCGTCTTGATGACAACGTTGTTTGAGGGCAATTAAGAAAATATCGGCCATTTCTCCCCCGAATACTTTCCAAGATAATTCTACATTGCTATCGGCAGGAATGGGAACGGGAGAGGGGAGACTCGGTTCAGCAAGGGAACGACAAAAAGCCCAACGACAGAGGATATTCCATTGGTCAATTTTGGTGTAGCGTTTTAATTTTATGAGGCTATCTTTGGCGGTTTGAGATAGTCGAAAACGTTCGATCGGTGATTCCATAATCTATAATTTT
>NZ_JADBVM010000065.1:0-36397 GCF_020244875.1 Microcystis sp. M44BS1 | reverse complement strand
TTACGAAATATTCACATTTGGTCGATTTTTGCTTAACAATTGAGATGGCCAATTCTCCTCAAATATGCCTGAATCGCTCTCTGGGTAAGCAAATCACATAAAGTTGATTTTGTCAAGAATTGTTAAGATGCGCTTACCCTGTATTGACGTAGATATTATTATTCTTGCTCATTGGCAGTTATTAAAAAAACAATATCCGAGCCGTTATCTAGTCATCGCTACTACCAATGTCAAACATTTTCAGGGATTCGCAGAAGCTTTAAATTGGCAAGATATTAACCTATAACAGCTTTAAGCTTGATCATTTTTTCACTTTAACTACTTAATCTTATGCAGTTTATTGATCGCGCCGAAATAGAAGTGGAAGGGGGTAAGGGAGGTGATGGAATCGTCGCTTTCCGTCGGGAAAAATACGTCCCCGCCGGCGGTCCGGCCGGAGGTAATGGGGGAAAAGGTGGTTCGGTGATTTTCGTGGCGACTCAGAACCTGCAAACCCTCCTAGATTTCCAGTATAGTCGCTATTTTAAGGCCGATGACGGTAAACGGGGCGGCCCGAACAACTGCACCGGGTCTAACGGTAGCGATCGCATTATTAAAGTTCCCTGTGGTACAGTGGTTTACGATCTCGATAGCGAGGAAATTATCGGCGATTTGGTCACTCCCGAACAGACTTTAATCGTCGCTGCCGGGGGAAAAGGGGGATTAGGCAACCGCCACTTTTTAAGCAATAATAACCGCGCACCCGAATACGCTTTACCCGGTTTAGACGGAGAAAAACGCCATTTACGCCTAGAATTGAAGTTATTAGCGGAAGTGGGACTGATCGGGCTGCCCAATGCGGGAAAATCCACCCTAATCTCCGCCGTTTCCTCTGCTCGTCCCAAAATCGCCGATTATCCCTTTACGACTCTTATCCCTAACTTGGGAGTGGTACGCAAACCCACGGGAGATGGGACAGTATTCGCCGATATTCCTGGATTAATCGAGGGAGCGCACCGAGGAATCGGCCTAGGACACGAATTTTTGCGTCATATCGAACGCACACGCCTGTTAATTCATCTTGTCTCCTTGACAGCAGAAGACCCGATCGCCGATTATCAAATTATCCAAGGGGAATTAGCCGCCTATGGTCGAGGCTTAGAAAAGCGATCGCAAATACTGGTTTTCAACAAAATTGATGCTGTGGACGAGGAAACGATAGATAACTATCAAAAGCAGTTTGCTAAAATAACCAATGCCGAGATTTTGACTATTTCCGCCGTGACGGGAGCCGGATTAACCACTCTACTCGCCAAAGTTTGGCAGCAATTAGAGCAACTGGAGAGGGTCGAGGATGAAACCCCTTCCCTGTTTTCCTAAAATCGCTCGTTAGTTGTTGAGCTGCCGGGGTGCGGGTGGTCGTCGATTACTCGGTCTTCTTTCCGTACCTTCAAAGTTACCATTAGAACGACGGGTGCGGCGCTGTTCGCCTTCATTTTCGGCCGCATAGACTTCTAGATAAAGAGAACGACCCGCACTCGCGGCCGCCATTTCTAGGGTAGTTCTAATCGCCTGTAAATTGCGTCCTCCCCGGCCGTAAACTTTGCCTTTATCGGCATCATCGAAGGCTACACGCAGCCAAAGACGTTCATTTTCCTTACAGCGCTCGATATCCAATCTCAGACTGGCCGGATCTTCCAAAAACGGCTCGATAATAAATTTCACCAGTTCGAGATAATTGGGGGTACTAGGCATTGATTTTCTCGAAAATTTTCTGTTTGGTGAGAATGCTGCGCACGGTGTCCGTCGGTTGCGCGCCTTGTTGTAAGCGTCGGATGATTCCTTCTTCATCCAGACGCACTTCATCGGTGCGGGGATTGTAAAATCCTAATTCCTCTAGGGGACGACCATCGCGACGACTGGTGCTAACGGCCGCAACGATACGATAACTGGCTTCGCGTTTTTTACCAAAGCGTTTTAGACGTAATTTGATCATGGTTACTCAAAAATTCTTCTTTCCGATTCTAACTCATCCCGGCGGTATTTCCACAAGTGGCGATCGAGGGAACGGTCGGCAGCCATTGGCTATTATTGAAAATAACGCCGAAAACGAGGGTCTAAATGGTCTTTTTTGCGGCGATTACAGCATAAACAAAGGGTTTGCAGGTTACTAATGTCGTTACTGCCACCTAAAGCCAAGGGAATGATATGATCTATGGAAAGTTGGGCTAATTTTTCGGGTTTACCGCAACTCTGACACTGATAATTATCCCTTTGATAAACATATTTTCTCACTTCGATCGGAATCGGTATTCTCGGAGTTTTTGCCATGATAATTACAGCAGGAGACAGGAGATTGCTTTAATTTATTTTCCTCATTACCTAATTAGGTTTTCAGGAATTGAAGTTAGTTTTTTCTGGATTTTCTCGCAGCATTTGCCGAATTTCCTCTAGGGGTGATTCTGGTTCTTGCTCAATTGTGCTTTCTTCGGGAATAAATTCTAGGGTAATTTTTATTTGACGAGTTTCATTTAAATGCTCAAATCCCTGTTTTTGTAATTCCCGCAGAAATTCGTCATCATAATCTGGACGTTCAGGTGTTTTTTTAGGCAGTTTTTCTAAAACACTAGAAAAAGTACATTCTCCATAAGTTTTAACTTTTCCTGTTCTCCAGTCTTTCTCCCCCCGTATTAATAATTTACAATTCTTCCCTTCACTCGGATAATGAACCCATTCAATTTTATTAATTTGACCAAATAGAGAAGACCTATCTGCCATATTTGTTGTTAGTCTTCCATAGGAAGTATATTGGCAAATATACTTCAACAAATCTGCTTGGATTTTTTCCCTAAATTTTCTCACTAAAATAACTTCTTCATCTTCAAACATTAATACACTATTATCATCTTCGATAATGATTTTCCGAGAGTTGTTAAAAGTATCAAAATTCATTTTTTTGCTCCTTAATGACTCAAAGACAAATTACTCGTACTCAACTAAACTAGCATAGTTATTACCCTCGGTAAACTTGCCAGCGATAGTTATCTTTCCTGAACCAACTTTAACATTACCGAAAAATAAATTACCTGACTTAGCTAAAGGAGTCCAGTTACCCGATGATTGATCGATGATAACCACAGCTAAAGCATTGGGTACTTCTATTTTAAAATTTGCCAATTGATTCTTAGTTAATTTGGCTATTGTGGGACTATAAAGATAGGCATTATTTTCTTCAAAAGTAGCAAAGGTTTTCGGGATAGGGACACCCCTAGCATTGCTGGTAATTCGATAGGATAAAGCATGATTAAAGTTATTTTGATCGGATTTATTTTTAGAGAAAACCATCAAATCATAAGTGCCAGTTTGGGGAAAGGAAACTTGAATTATTGCTTGTCCATTGACTCTTTGAATTAAGGGTAAATGGCTATTGATAGGTAAATTATTTTGTTGCAATTGAGCAGAAATCTGGGTGTGATTAGGAACTTGTAAAATAACTTCTGTCATTCCTGAAGACTGGATATCATAACTCTTGTGATTGACTAATTTTATACCATCTCGAAAAAATTGTGATGTCACAATCGGCCAAGAATCAAATTGTGGTTTTCTATAAACTTTCGGGAATAATTGCCACTGGGTTTGTTCGGGAAAATGACTATAAATTAATTGTGCGGGTGGAGTAGCAAAATAATGAGGATTAAATTGCCGTTGAAATTGATTGTTATTGACTACTCCCGCACCCCAAGTTGCATCAATTAGATACCAAGCATTATTAATTCTCACAGTATTCCAAGCATGGTTAGCATCACTAGAATTGCCCACTAGATAGCCTAATCCTTTTGCATAACCGATAACAACTGCTGATTTTAATCCCATTTTTTCTGCTAAAGCTTGATAAAGATTGGCATAACCTGAACAGACAGCTAAACGATTTTTGAGGACAGTATAAGGACTAGCATCAACGTAATTACCCCTTAAAAAACTTGCCACATCGTAGGTAATATTATGGGTAATCCAAACGTAAATAATGCGGGCTTTTTCCGCTTCTGTTTTGGTATATTTAGATAGAATTGTTGCTAATTCTGATAGAGAATTTCCTTGGTAATTGATGCTGCGAGCTAGACGATCAATATTTTGATAATTTCCCTGTCTAACTTGGGGATTATTCCCTGGAATAATTGGCTGAGAAAGTTGCAGATTATTAGTATTATAAATTAAGTCATTTGCCGGTTTAAATGATTGAAAATTCCTGAGCAGTTGAGAACTTTGGTTTTTAAATGCCATCCCAACGGACATTAAAACTAAAAAGATGAAAATCCCTGGAATTGTCCTTCCCGATGGCCGATTCTTGCGGCGGCGATAATTTCTTTTATAAGCCATGGTTGCTGCTAATAAAAAGTAAAGATTGCCAGTCTTAGTCTGCTCTGCTCCTATTATCTCTCAAAGCTAACTATTTTTTTGAGATTTTCCTGTGATCTTAATCACTGACAATTAAAATATTAATCTAGCTAAAGTAATAAGTGTGTTAGTTTTCGCTAACACACCCAAAATTAAGATTAGATTTTTTACCCTTCTCTAACCGTAAACTTTCCCATAATACTCTTGATATTCTTTGGATAACAAAGGTTGCCACCAATCCCGATGATCGAGATACCATTGAATGGTTTTTCTTAATCCCCCCTCTACCGTTTCTTGAGGTTGCCAACCTAATTCAGTGCGAATTTTACTGGCATCAATAGCATACCGGCGATCATGTCCGAGGCGATCCTTGACAAAAGTAATTAAATTCCGAGCGGGTTTCACGGGTAAATCGGGAGCTAATTCATCCATTAACTCACATAACATCCTGACTAAATCGATATTTTTTACCTCATTATTTCCGCCAATATTATAGGTTTCTCCTGCTTTGCCTTTGTGAATAACTGTATCTAAAGCTTGACAATGATCCCGCACATATAACCAATCTCGAACATTTTGACCATCACCATAAACGGGTAAAGGTTTACCCAAAAGAATATTAATACACATCAAAGGAATTAACTTTTCGGGAAAATGATAGGAACCATAATTATTAGAGCAATTAGTAATAATTGTCGGCATTCCGTAGGTATGAAAATAAGCTCTCGCTAGATGATCACTCCCCGCTTTTGAGGCAGAATAGGGACTATTAGGAGCATAGGGAGTAGTTTCGGTAAAAGCCGGATCATCCACTCCTAAACTGCCATAAACCTCATCGGTGGAAACGTGCAGAAAACGATAGTTATCGGGTTGATAATTACTTAACCAATGTTGCCGAAAACTTTCTAATAGAGTAAAAGTTCCCACCACATTAGTTTGCACAAAAGCTCCAGGACCAAGAATCGATCGATCCACATGGGATTCGGCGGCAAAATGGGCAACTGTATCGATATTTTCACCGGCAAATAATTGATCAACTAAAGCTCGATCGCAGATATCCCCTTGCAGAAAACGGAAATTCTTTCTATCTTTCAGTGTCCCTAAATTATTCAAATTGCCCGCATAGGTAAGAGCATCAAGAACAATGACACGATCCTCAGGATAATTCTCGCACCAATGATGAACAAAATTCGAGCCGATAAATCCTGCTCCACCAGTAATTACTATGCTTCTAGCTTGATTTTCTGTCGCCATGGCCACCTCTAGCAAAAGTTCGCTACTTATTTTAGGCCTTTTTGCTTCACACTTCTTCATCAAAAGTGATCCGATCAGAGTGATAATCCGGCGGTTCAACGTGAATTAAAATTCTCACAGGGCTAAATTGTTGGGTTAATCTTGCTTCCACCGCTTCCGTGATTGCGTGAGCAGTTTCCACATCTTGAGCGGAGACAACTAGGTGCATTTCTATAAATACCTGTCTTCCCACCACTCCCCGAGACGCGATCGCATGACAATTAAGCACCCCCGGCACCTCCAGGACAATTTGATGAATCACTTCAGGAGCGATCGCCATTTCATCCACTAACAAAGGTAAATTCTCCTTGAGGACTTTCCAACCACTGCTAAACACCAAAAAAGCGACAGGAAAGGACAAAATCACATCTAACCATTGTAATTGGGGAATATTAGCCGTATTGCCCACCCAAACCCCAACTAACCCCAATAAAACTGTAATTGTCACCCACACATCACTCATGGTATGACGAGCATCGGCAATCAAAATCACACTACCGACACGCTGCCCCACCGATCTCTCATAGTAGGTGACAAAAATATTCACTCCTAAAACGATAATTAATAGCCATAATTCAGAACCTGCAATCTCGACGGGTTTTCCTCCTTTGATAATACGCATGATCGCCCCCTGCAAGATTTCAAAACAGGCAATCCCCAAAAAGGCGGCGATCGCTAAAGCTCCGATCGCTTCGTATTTCAGATGTCCGTAGGGATGATCTCGATCGGGATAGGGAGAGGAAAACCGCATCGCTATCAGTCCCAAGACATTATTCGCACTATCGGTGACACTATGGAGAGCATCCGCTTGCAGACTCAAAGAACTAATTCTCAAACCCACCCCCGCTTTGATCGCCATAACCAACATATTCAGCAGCAGGGTGATCCAGAGAACTTTTTGGACAGTAGCCCGATTATCTTTTAAAACAGCCACAGGATTATCAGTTATCAGTTATCAGTTATCAGTTATCAGTGGGTAAGTTATCAGTTATCAGGGAAATTTCAACTAAAACCCCAAAACCCCAAAAACCCAACTACTTGAGGGTTGAAAAAGGGCAAAAATAAGGATTAAATTGCCTAAAGTCGGTAAATAGACCATTTAATTGATTATTATTCATTTTTAATTCTCCTGACTACTGACTACTGACTACTGACTCCTAACCCTAACAACAATTTTTGATTTTTACAAGAGGTCTAGTCATCAACAATTGATCAACTCCCGAAATAATAGACTACCATCGGTCAAATTGAGCATCCGATCGGCGGCGCGTTCGGGATGAGGCATCATTCCTAGCACATTTCCTGCTTTATTGGTAATTCCTGCAATATTATTTAACGAACCGTTGGGATTTCCCGACTCATTTACCTCTCCTGTGGGAGTACAGTAACGAAAGAGAATTTGTCCGTTATCCTCCAGAGATTTTAACGTATCTTCTGCGGCATAATAACGCCCTTCCCCGTGAGCAATCGGCAAATTAAGTACCTGTTGCGGTTGATAACCCCGCGTCCAGACAGATTGATTATTTTCCACTTTTACTGGCACTCGATCGCAAATAAAATGTAAATCGCGATTACGAATTAAGGCACCGGGTAGCAGCCCAATTTCCGTTAATACCTGAAACCCGTTACAGATACCTAAAACTAATTTACCTTTTTCGGCTTCTTCTCGGACAGTTTTCATCGCTGGCGAAAATCTAGCGATCGCACCACAGCGCAAATAATCGCCGTAACTAAATCCCCCCGGCACCACAATCACATCCACATCCCCTAAATCCGTCTCTTGATGCCAAATATAGCGGGTAGGTTGCTGAAAAATCCCCTCCGTCACCGTTGCCACATCTCGATCGCAATTCGATCCCGGGAAAACAATAATCCCAAACTTCATAATTTTTAACTTGGTTAATTCATTGTGCAGAAAGCTCTCATCAGATGGGTGTTAGGGTGTTAGGGTGTTAGGGTGTTAGGGTATTAGTTGAATTTCCCCATTTCCCCATTTCCCCATTTCCCTATCCCCTATCTACTGACAATGCAAATCAAAGCGATAATTTTCAATCACAGGATTAGCCAGTAGTTGATCGCACATTTGATCCAATTGTTCGCGAGCGCTGATCTCATCCGCTGCTGTCACGGTAAGCTCAATATACTTACCAATTCGCACCCCAGCTACAGTATCATAACCCAATTGTTTTAATCCCGACTCTACCGCTGTACCCGCCGGATCGAGAACCGAGGGACGCAGGGTAACATAAATAAAGCACTGATAATTTTTTGGCATAGAATTAACTTTGATCGCTGACCTTTTTGATATGAAATCCCAACGCACCCGATCGCAAGAGCGCATTATCCACTTACTCAAAACCTTAAATCGGGCAGTATCCGCTCAAGAATTGTTTGTGGAACTCCGTCAGCGTGACCAAAATATGGGGTTAGCCACTGTTTACCGCGCCCTAGAATCCCTAAAATTACAGGGTGCAGTGCAGGTGAGAACCCTAGCCACAGGAGAATCCCTCTACAGTTCCCTTCAGCAGGATCAACACCATCTTACCTGTATTCATTGCGGTCGGTCTATCGTCTTTAATGAGTGTCCCGTTCACGAATTGGCAGAAAAACTCGAAAAATCCCACCAATTCAAGGTTTATTACCACACTCTCGAATTTTTTGGACTTTGCGATCATTGTCAACCCAGTTAAGTAAGCTGTACTACATTTAAACTGCCGATCAGGAAATTTTAGTACAAATGCTCAGACCTTCAACTCCAGTGCCGTCTTACAGGGATTAAACTGTTGTTTGACCTTGGACTGTTTTCAGAGGGATTAACTCCGGTTGACTGTAGTGATGATCACTGTTGAGGGGGGATAACAAGGGGAAAAAGGGCTGATGTAAACTGATTAATTGGGCCAGGGTTTTCTTGAGATGGGGACGGGGAACGATCGCATCGACAAACCCGTGTTTTAATAGGTATTCCGATGTTTGGAAACCTTCCGGTAATTTCTCGCGCAAAGTCTGTTCAATTACCCGTTTACCGGCAAAACCGATAGTAGCCTTTGGTTCGGCGATAATAATATCTCCCAACATGGCAAAACTGGCCGTGACTCCTCCCGTGGTGGGATTAGTCAAGACGGGAATATAGAGTAACTTTGCTTCTCGATGCCGGTTAAGGGCACCGGAAATCTTGGCCATCTGCATTAAACTTAACATTCCTTCCTGCATTCTCGCCCCACCGGAAGCGCAGATGATCACGAGGGGTAAACGTTCATCGGTAGCTTGTTCCGTCAAACGACAGAGTTTTTCTCCCACCACCGATCCCATGCTACCCCCCATAAAACGGAAGTCCATCACCCCTAAAGCTAAGGGTAAACCATCGATTGTTCCCATTCCCGTCTGGACAGCATCCGTCAGACCAGTTTTTTCTTGGGTTTCCCGCAGGCGATCGCTATAACTTTTCCGATCGCGAAATTTGAGCGGATCCGTCGGTCGAATCTGTTCATCGAGGCAATTCCAAGTATTAGCATCCACTAACTGGCGAATTCTTTCTTCACTTTCCACCCGATTGTGATGACCGCAATCGAGACAAACCAGTTGATTAGCTAATAAATCCTTCGTATAGGCCAAAACGCCGCAATTTGGGCATTTGGTCCATAGACCATCGGCTATTTCTCGTTCCTGTTGTTGTTGAACCTTGGGTTCTGTTTTTTGGCGATTTGCAAACCAATCAAATAGAGACATAGTTTAAAATAAAGATAATTTATCGACTTTCTTCTAGAGGACTTAATAACAAAAGTGCTGTCCAGCGATCTTGGGGACGCACTTGTAGGGCGGCCTGATGCCCCTGGCCGCAATAAATACCAGGGCCAATAGCGATAACGCGACTGGGATGTCGTGAGCTTTGAGCATTTCCTGTAGCCAATCGGCTTCCCAACTACTGGGGGTTGTTCTAATGGTGATCCAAGACACGGAAGACTATTGTATCAAGATTTAATTACAGGATAACTTTTTTACAACAAAGGGAAAAAAATGGTTTGATAGGCTGAGATGATCTTATCACTCCAAAATACACTCATCAGAGCGCCGAGGGCAAGAAATGGACCGAAGGGTATAGCTTGTCTTTTTGCCATTTTACCCATAAAAATGCCCGTCATACCGATTACCGCCCCGATAGCGCAGGCCAGAAAAGCGGTGACTAATAATGCTTGCCATCCTAACCAAGCACCGATCATGGCCGCTAATTTCGCATCTCCTCCCCCCATGGCCTGTTGTCTGAGGGCAAAACTCCCCCCCCACCGGACCAGATCAAATAACCAGACTCCTAAAACCGCACTAGCGATCGCTGAAAAGAGATAGATAACACTTTGATTATTTTGCCAACCTAAAAGAGTTTGAAAAACTATCCCTAAAACTAATCCCGATTGGGTGAGGGAGTTAGGAAGCGTCATCGTGTCAAAATCAATCAAAGCTAAAGCTAATAACCAACTGAGGAGAATCCAATAGCCGAGGGTCTGCCAAGAAAAGCTAAAATCTCCTAAAACCAGACAAAATAATAAACCGGTAAAAGTTTCGATCGCTGGATAACGGACAGAAATCGGGGTTTTACACCAGCGACAGCGACCCCCCAGCCATAACCAGCCGAAAACGGGTATATTCTCGCTTTTACCCAACCTATGGTGACATTTCGGACAGTGGGAAGGAGGATAAACTAGAGATATCCCCTGAGGTAATCTATAGATGACCACGTTTAAAAAACTGCCCACCGAGGCACCAAAAGCGAAGACAAAGGCAAAAGTAACTAGATGAAAGAGGGTTTCCATAGATTCAAGGCTGAAATCCGATCACTTTCCTAGAATACCCGGTTAAGCTGCCTGCCTATCTAAAATTACCGGTTAAGACGGCATGGCAGCCCTTCGAGCATCATCATTAAGATAACTGCTATCATCCCTATTTTTGACGTTTTTGAACCCCCAAAAATTAATTATGCCAAAGGTCTCAAGGTTTTAATGGCTCGATAACTCAAAAATTAGAGTTCTAAAGCTGCCTTTAGCTTAGTTAGGGCCACAGTTTCCCTCTCGCTAACTTTCGGACTACCAGTGCCAAATAAACCGCTACCCGCCGCTGCCGCTACTGTCTCGGCACAATTATAAATAAATTCCTTGTACTCTTGCAGATCTTCGGGCGTTGCTTTCCCTCTCAACACCGCTACAGCATCATTAATTTTATCGATCGCCGTATCGACTGCCGTATCCGGTTGCAAATCGGCTGCTTTGATCTCCATTTTTGCTGGGGGATTAACTTGCGCTTTTTCTACGGCTTCCTGAGAAAATAGCGTCTGGATAATATCATTATTAGGATAATTTATGGCCGCCTCCGCCACTTCTTTCCCTAAAGCGGCAGCCTCGATCGCCGTGGAAATAATCCCCGCATCCACCATCGCCACCGCTATACCAGTAACCATGACTGCACTGGCAAC
Organism: Microcystis sp. M44BS1; assembly: GCF_020244875.1. NCBI lineage: Bacteria > Bacillati > Cyanobacteriota > Cyanophyceae > Chroococcales > Microcystaceae > Microcystis > Microcystis sp. M44BS1. The sequence goes on along the minus strand of NZ_JADBVM010000065.1, from coordinate 25,269 downwards.
TGTTGCTAATTCATCGGATGTGTAGTTCTCTGCTGTCATGCTCTTAATCTTTCCTTAAACTGGCAGATGGTTGATTAGTTTGTCATCGCCTATTATAGGGGAAAAGATGCCACTATCTCCCCTCTTAAGCATCCAGTAATAATACTTCAGGCTCATCCCTAAAGGTGAATTTTCTTCTGGGCTTTTTTGGTGGATAATTAGCGGGGATAACCCTACATAATGGGGGGCAAAACCCCACTATCACCCCCAGGGACAACCTGACAAAATTAAATTATCCCAGTCAGCGAGGAAAAATTAATGAAACCGATTGTTGAATCTTTTTACAACTGGTACAGCAGCAAAATTACTCACCCTAAATATCGTTGGATTATCATTCTGGGAACTATGGTTTATCTTTTTAGCCCCCTCGATATTTCTCCTGACGTTTTCCCGATTATTGGTTGGATCGATGATGGGATTGTTCTCACCCTTTTAACCACGGAATTATCGCGATTAGTTCTTGATTATCGCACTCGCCGTCCAGGAGGAGTCAAGAATCAAACCGAAGTTTCTTCCCCAACCAATACCGTTGATACCGATGCCGTAGAAGTCAGAAGTTAGAATTCGTAAGTCTCAATTCTGACTCCTGAATTCAGGAGATTGCTGTTATTTATTCTCCCCACTCCCCCACTCCCCCACTCCCCCACTTCCCCACTTCCCCACTCCCCCACTTCCTAATTCCCTAAACTGAAATCAAAGAACTATCGACGCTGGCTAAAAGTGTTTGCACCTCCTCATCGCTGGTTTGGGAAAAATCTTCGTACCAAAGAGAAATTGATCTCAATTCGTAGGGTTTATGTAGGCAAATTACTCGATCGACTAATTTTTCTAATTGATCACAGACTTCCGGTGGGGCAACAGGAACAGCAATAGTAATAGCAGCGGGATTCCCAGCTTTAAGGGTCAGAATCGCCGCTTTAATCGTTGCTCCCGTAGCGATCCCATCATCTACTAGAATAATCGTTTTTCCCGTCAAAACTGGAAAGGGGCGTTCACCTCGATACAAGCGATCGCGTCGCTCTAATTCGAGCATTTCTTCCTTTGCTACCCGTTCCATCATCGCCTCCGATAGGTGCAAGTCGTCAACGATACTTTCATTGATTACCCGCACCCCATTTTGACCGATCGCCCCAAAAGCTAACTCTTTGCGCTCCGGTACACCTAATTTTCGCACCAAACACAGATCTAAAGGCAAGTGTAACCTTTGGGCAATTTCAAAGGCGATCGGAACCCCACCCCGGGGCAAAGCCAAAACTAGCACCCCAGCACTATTGGTATATTCTGTCAAGTAACTAGCTAATAGTCTCCCTGCTGATCGCCGATCTTTGAGCAGATAAGTCATAACTCCCTCCTAGGGGCTAATCCCCGTGGAGATCCCTAGTCTCCCCTGACTCTATTCTATATTTCTCCGCTCATCTCTAGCGGAAATGTTAAGAAATTTAGCGAAGGCTTGACATTTTTTCAGCTAACCGCAGTTTTTCCAGTCCGGAGATCGGCTAAAATCTTAGGCAAAAGGGTTTTGTAAAGTTAGGTAACAAACATGAATCAAAGTTTAAGTGATGCGCTAGAGCCGATCGCCGCTGCCTTTCGCAGTCTCGGAACTCCCGAACCGATCGTTCATTGGGGACATCCAGTCATGATGGGGATTGTGGTTTTAGTTATGGGTAGTTATACTGCCTATGCCGGTTGGCAAAGCCGTTTAAGCCAAGATGGGGAAGTAGTAGCCAAAAATCGGGCTGATCACCGCAAACTCGCCCCTTGGCTGTTTTTATTTATCGCTCTCGGTTACACCGGCGGTGTTTTATCCCTAGTCATGCAGAAACATCCCATCCTCGAAAGCAGCCATTTCTGGACAGGATCGCTCGCGATCGGTTTACTAGCTTTCAATGGATTATTATCCCTCACTGGCTTCGCTGGCGGGAAAAAAGAACTTTTCCGGACTATCCACGCCTATATCGGCAGTATTGCCCTAATTTTACTGCTAGTTCACGGTGTTTTTGGTCTTCAGTTAGGATTATCTCTCTAGTTGGTTTATTTATGGCTTCGGGTGGGCTATTTCCCACCTGGAAGTTTTTCACGGTGGAAGACTGTGGCCAAGGAAAATAATTGAAGAAATCATGACTTTAAGCGCTATTGTCGGGATTCTGCGTTTAGAATTAACAGTTAATTTACCAAGAAAGTAAAGTATCGTCACGCAACGAGGAGATAGATATTTTGAAGAAAGTAGAAGCGATTATCCGACCCTTTAAACTGGAAGAGGTGAAAATCGCCCTAGTTAATGCGGGCATTGTCGGGATGACCGTCTCCGAAGTTAGAGGTTTCGGTCGTCAGAAAGGTCAATCGGAACGTTATCGCGGTTCCGAGTACACCGTCGAATTTCTCCAAAAACTCAAGATCGAGATCGTCGTCGAAGATAAGCAAGTCGATATGGTCGTCGATAAGCTGATTTCGGCGGCCCGTACCGGTGAAATCGGAGACGGTAAAATCTTCATCTCCCCCGTGGAACAGATCGTCCGCATCCGTACCGGCGAAAAAGACCTGCAAGCGATTTAACCTCCAAACAAGGGATGATAGTACAATGCTGTCATCCCCCCCATTGAAGGCAATTCCCATCAAGCAGTGTAACCTAATTTGATATCGACCACCAACGACCGATTCCCCCAAACAAAAACTTTGTACCTCACCATTAAGATAAATACTATAATTGCAATCTGCTGAATATCAGTTTAAGCCTTGCTAGAAAAGAGTTTTGCGAATTTTTGGGCTAAAAAAGTACCAGAAACCTGAAGGGGTGACAAGCAGATTGAAAGTGAAACAGGGTGTGGGGGGTAGGGAAAAACCTTGAGACTTTCCCCGCAATGAAGACGAGAGAATTAAGTTAATCAATTTGAAGGGTTACAGGGGGGAGATTTTCCCAGAACCCCACAGCCTAGACCCTGCACCCAGCCTAGACTTCAACCTCATTGTCACCCCTTCCTTCAGCCAGACTAGATAGGATCATTGCCTGTGACTGAAAAAACCCCTTGCCTAAAAAGTCATAAATATTATATAATGTTTGATCGTGGCCAAAATCGGTCTTAGGTGGTGCTAAAGGCACTGCCGAGCAGAACCGCCTTGGCCGCTCGGTCTTCGCCGGGATACTGAAGATAAACCCTTTAAGTCCCGAAGAAACAAAGACCAGCAACAATCTAGGCAGAACCAGCAACCCTGTCTAGCCCTACTTACGAATCTAACGGGATGCCAGCTTAAATAACTCGAAAAAAGTCATTCAAGTTGGGCAGGCTGATAAAGCGGGAAAGATTTTTCTCGCTCCTATAGCCACGGCCACGTTATTTTTGATTGTCGTCTAGTAAAGATAAAGAGAACAATCCGTGTCTATCGGTATCCTCGGTACAAAACTGGGCATGACCCAAATCTTCGACAACAAAACGGGAGTCGCCATTCCCGTCACCGTCGTTCAAGCCGGTCCCTGTCCCGTCACCCAAGTCAAAACGAAAAAAACCGACGGTTATGAATCCATTCAAGTGGGATACAAAACCGTCAAAGAAAAAGCCCTCAACAAACCGCTACTCGGTCATTTAGCCAAAGCCGGTGTCTCCCCCCTGCGGCATTTAATCGAATACCGCCTCGAGGACGCATCCGCTTACACTTTAGGCCAAGAAATTACCGCCGCTATCTTCCAAGAAGGCGATTTAGTCGATGTGGCCGGAACCACCATCGGACGAGGTTTCTCCGGCTATCAAAAACGCCATAACTTCAAACGCGGTAACATGACCCACGGTTCCAAAAACCACCGTCTCCCCGGTTCCACCGGTGCCGGTACTACCCCTGGCCGCGTTTTCCCGGGTAAGAGAATGGCCGGACAATACGGAGCCACCCAAGTGACCATCCGCAAACTGTCCGTGGTCAAAATCGATAGCGAACGCAACCTGATCCTGATCAAAGGAGCCGTCCCGGGCAAACCAGGAACCCTGTTAAACATCACCCCCGCCAAGAAATTTGGTAAATAGGGCAAGGAAAGATTAAAGCCATGGTTAACTACACAGTCAAAAATTGGCAAGGGGAAGAAGCGGGAACAGGCACCCTGGAACTGAAAACCGCTAAACCCGAAACCGCCAAACACCTAATTCACCGCGTCGTCGTCAGCCATCTAGCGGCGGCCCGTCAAGGTAACGCCTCCACCAAAACCCGCTCGGAAGTGCGCGGCGGTGGTCGTAAACCTTGGCGGCAAAAAGGCACCGGTCGCGCCCGGGCCGGTTCGATCCGTTCTCCCCTCTGGCGTGGTGGCGGTGTCATCTTCGGACCAAAACCGAGAGATTTTGAGGTTAAGGTCAATCGCAAAGAGAAAAGATTAGCCCTGAGAACCGCTTTGATCAGCCAGGCCGATAACTTTATCGTGGTTGAAAGCTTCGCCGAACAATTCTCCCAACCCAAAACCAAAGAACTCACCGCTGCCTTAAGTCGCTGGGGAGCCAGTCCAGAGGAAAAAATTCTGCTGATTCTGACGGAAATTCCCGAAAATGTCTATTTATCGGGACGTAATATCTGCAATCTCAAAATTATTCGCGCCGATAGTCTCAACGTCTATGATGTCATCCTAGCCGATCGAGTTATCGCCACCGCCGCAGCCCTAGCTAAAATTGAGGAGGTCTATGGTGCTTAAAACTGAAGCCAGACAACTCGCCGATCTGATCCTAAAGCCGATCGTGACCGAGAAAGCCACCCTACTCCTAGAACAAAATAAATACGTCTTCGATGTCGCCTTGAAAGCGACCAAGCCGGAAATTCAAGCGGCGATCGAATTGTTGTTTGACGTAAAAGTAACGAAAGTGAACACCAGCCGCCCCTCTCGTCAGAAAAAACGCGTCGGCCGTTTCCTCGGTTACAAACCCCAATACAAACGCGCGATCGTGACCCTAGCAGCTGGCGACTCGATCGCCCTCTATCCCGACGTATAACCACCAAGAAACCCGATAACGGAAAACTAAACTATGGGTATTCGTTCTTTTAGACCTTTAACCCCCGGGACAAGGCAGGCGGCCATCTCCGACTTTAAGGAGATCACCAAAACCGAACCGGAAAAGTCCCTAACTCATCACAAACACAGCAAACAAGGGCGTAATAATCGCGGTGTCGTCACCAGTCGTCATCGGGGCGGCGGCCATAAGCGCCTCTACCGGATTATCGATTTTCGTCGCGATAAACGGGATATTCCCGCCACAGTAGCGGCGATCGAGTACGATCCTAACCGTAACGCCCGCATTGCCCTGCTTTTCTACAAAGACGGGGAAAAACGCTACATCATCGCCCCCGCCGGTTTAGGTGTTGGTGATACCGTCATCGCCGGAGAAAACGCTCCCTTCGAGGTCGGTAATGCCCTACCCTTAAGTCGCATCCCCCTAGGGACAGAAGTTCATAACATCGAACTCGTCCCCGGTCGCGGTGGTCAAATGGTGCGGGCTGCTGGTGGTTTCGCCCAAGTGGTGGCGAAAGAAGGCGATTACGTTACCATCCGCCTCCCCTCCAAAGAAGTACGCATGATCCGGCGTGAATGCTACGCCACCATCGGAAAAGTCGGTAACGCCGAAGCGAGAAACATCAGTCTCGGTAAAGCCGGTCGTACCCGTCACCGCGGTCAACGGCCTCATGTTCGGGGTAGCGTCATGAACCCAGTGGATCACCCGCATGGAGGTGGAGAGGGTCGCGCTCCCATCGGACGTTCCGGCCCGATGACTCCCTGGGGTAAACCCGCCCTCGGTCGCAAAACTCGCAACAAGAAAAAACGCAGTAGCGATCTGATCGTGCGCCGTCGTAACCAGGGTTAGAAATTATTACTTTACTTTTGACTGAAAATTATGGGTCGTTCACTGAAAAAGGGGCCATTTGTCGCCGGCCACCTGATGGAAAAAATCGAAAAACTCAACGCCCAGGGCAGTAAACAAGTGATTAAAACTTGGTCCCGGGCCTCGACAATCATTCCCGATATGGTCGGTCACACGATCGCCGTTCACAACGGCAAACAGCACGTTCCCGTCTATGTTTCCGAGCAGATGGTCGGTCATAAACTCGGTGAATTCGCTCCCACCCGCACCTTCCGCGGCCACGCCAAGAGCGACAAAAAAGCAGGACGGAAATAGACCGGTGGGCGGTAATCTTAAAACCGTCAGCCCCCGGTCAGCGTTCAGATAACTATGAGATGGTGGGTGACGGCGACTAGATAAATTAATAACTAAGTCTTATAAGTTGTCGTCGCCTAACCCACCCTACCTAACTGATAACTGATAACTGAAATGACCATCGATACCTCTAACGAAGTCAAAGCGATCGCCCGCTATATTCGGATGTCACCCCTGAAAGTCAGACGGGTACTCGATCAGATCCGCGGTCGCTCCTATCGGGAAGCCCTAATTATTCTCGAATTTATGCCCTACCGGGCCTGTGATCCGATTCTCAAAGTCCTGCGTTCCGCCGTTGCCAACGCCGAAAATAACGAAGGACTCGATCCCGCCACTTTAGTAGTTAGCCAAGCCTTTGCCGATGGCGGCCCGACCCTAAAACGTTTTCGACCCCGGGCCCAAGGCCGCGCCTACCAAATTCGCAAACCCACCTGTCATATCACCGTCGCCGTCGCTCCTAGCAACAAAGACTAATCACCTTAACTAGAAAAACCACAATGGGACAAAAAATCCATCCCCTCGGTTTTCGTCTCGGCGTTATCAAAGATCACAAATCTTGCTGGTATGCCGACGCGAAACGTTACCCCGAACTACTGCAAGAAGATCGCCGCATTCGTGAATACGTCGAAAAAAACCTCGCTAATGCCGGTATCGCCGATATTCGCATCGAACGTAAGGCCGATCAAGTAGATATTTCCATCCATACCGCTCGCCCCGGGGTCGTCGTCGGTCGTGGTGGCACGGGAATCGAACAGCTGCGCCTAGGTTTGCAAAAAGCCCTCGGTGGCCAGCGTCAAATTCGTATTAACGTCATCGAAGTGGCTCGCGTTGATGCCGATGCCAACCTGATCGCCGAATACATCGCCCAACAATTAGAAAGACGGGTTTCCTTCCGTCGTGTGGTGCGGCAAGCTATCCAACGGGCGCAAAGGGCCGAAGTCAAAGGGATCAAAATTCAAGTTAGCGGCCGTCTCAACGGGGCAGAAATCGCTCGGACTGAATGGGTGCGGGAAGGACGAGTTCCCCTGCATACCCTGCGGGCCGATATCGATTACTCCTATAAAACCGCCAGCACCATCTACGGGATTCTAGGCGTGAAAGTTTGGATCTTTAAGGGCGAAATTATCCCCGGCCAAGAAGAAATTCCCGCCGCCGTTCCCGCTCAAGCACCGCGCCGTCAACAGCGTCGCCGTCAACAGTTTGAAGATCGCTCTAGCGAAGGCTGATCCCTAATATTTATCAGTGGTAAATAGCTCATGTTAAGTCCCAAAAGAACAAAATTCCGCAAACAACAGCGCGGACGGATGCGCGGGCTGGCCACCGGCGGAAATACGATTAATTTCGGCGATTTCGCCCTGCAAGCCACCGAACCCTGTTGGATTACTTCCCGTCAAATCGAAGCGGCCAGACGGGCTATGACTCGTTATATTCGTCGGGGTGGCAAAATCTGGATCCGCGTTTTTCCCGATAAACCCGTGACCCAACGGGCTGCAGAAACTCGGATGGGTTCCGGGAAAGGTTCCCCCGAATTCTGGGTGGCCGTGGTTAAACCGGGGTTCATTATGTTTGAGATTGCTGGGGTAGCTGAACCAGTAGCCCGGGAAGCCATGCGCCTAGCGGCTCAAAAATTACCAATTAAGACCAAATTTATCACTCGCGAGGAGGATTTTGTCTAATGGCTTTACCAAAAATCGCCGAAGTGAGGAAGATGAGCGATGAGGAAATCGCTGATGCTATCCTCAATGCCAAAAAGAAACTGTTTGAATTGCGTTTGCAGCAGGCCACCCGGCGCTTGGAAAAAACCCACGAATTCAAACACACCCGCCACCGTCTTGGCCAATTATTGACCGTAGAACGGGAGCGCCAACTAGCCCAGTCCACCCCGGAGGCATAACCCGTTATGGCAGTTAAAGAAAGAGTTGGGGTAGTAGTAAGCGACAAAATGGATAAAACCGTAGTGGTAGCCATTGAAAACCGCTCTCCTCACCCTAAATACGGCAAAATCGTCGTGAAAACCCAGAAATTTAAGGCTCACGACGCAGAAAATCAAGCCAAACAAGGCGATCGAGTTCGTATTCGTGAAACCCGCCCCCTCAGTAAAACCAAACGTTGGGAAGTGGCGGAAATATTAACCGATAGTTAAATTTCACCTAGGTAAAAACCGTGATTCAACAACAAACCTACTTAAATGTCGCTGACAATAGCGGGGCGCGGAAACTAATGTGTCTGCGGGTGCTGGGAACAGGTAACTGTACCTACGGTGGCATCGGTGACAAAATTATCGCCGTGGTTAAGGACGCTATCCCCAATATGCCCGTGAAAAAATCCGATGTGGTCACTGCGGTGATTGTGCGGACCCGTCAAACCGTCCGTCGCGATAGTGGCATGAGCATCCGTTTTGATGATAACGCCGCCGTGATTATTAATAATGACGGTAATCCCAAAGGTACTAGGGTTTTTGGTCCGGTCGCCCGGGAATTGCGCGATAAAAACTACACCAAAATTGTTTCCTTAGCCCCAGAAGTTCTCTGATCAAAGTCAAAATTATCAAGGCAATCGGAGGTCAAAAAAAATGAGTAAGAAAAACATTCAAACCCCGCCCCAAAGGCAAAAAATGCACGTTAAAAAAGGGGATGTTGTGCAAGTAATCGCTGGTTCCGATAAGGGCAAAGTGGGCGAAATTTTACGCGCTTTACCCCAAGAAAGTACCGTGGTGGTCAAGGGAGTTAATATCCGCACCAAACATACTAAACCCCAACAGGAAGGAGAATCGGGTCAAATCGTTACCTACGAAGCACCGATTCACAGTTCCAAAGTGATGATTTATTCCGAGAAGAAAAAAATCGCCAGTCGGGTGGGTTATACCTTTACCGAAGACGGTCGGAAAGTGCGGATACTGAAGAAAACTGGCGAAATTATTGATTAGTTTCCCATCAATTCTAGTTCCTGACCAAGCCCAGGAAAAGTAAGCAGAAAAACTATGAGCCAAAAACTAAAAACCACCTATCAAGAAACCATTGTTCCGAAACTGAAAGAACAATTTGGTTATACCAATATCCATCAAGTACCTAAAGTTATCAAAATTACTGTTAACCGCGGTCTTGGGGAAGCTTCACAAAACGCCAAAGCTTTGGAGTCTTCCAAGGAGGAACTGTCCACCATCACCGGACAACAACCGGTAGTGACTAGAGCTAAAAAAGCGATCGCCGGCTTCAAAATTCGCGAAGGAATGCCCGTGGGAGTGATGGTGACACTGCGCGGCGATCGAATGTACGCTTTTTTAGACCGTCTAATTAATCTGGCCTTACCACGTATTCGCGACTTTCGCGGTATCAGTGGTAACAGTTTTGATGGTCGTGGTAACTACAGTTTAGGCATTCGTGAACAGTTGATCTTCCCTGAAATTGAATACGACAAAATCGATCAAATTCGCGGGATGGACATCTCAATCATCACCACCGCTAAAAACGACGAAGAAGGACGCGCCCTCCTCAAAGAGATGGGAATGCCCTTTAGATAAATCAATCAAGAGAAAAGTAAACAGTGACCAGTAAATAAGTGATCAGTGACCAGTAAACAGTGAACAGTAAACAGTGAACAGTAAACAGTAAACAGTAAACAGTGATTCAGTCAAAAGACAGCAGGAAACTGCTATTTAATACTACTCACTTAATACTCAAATCTGATAACTGATAACTGATAACTGACCACTGATAACTGATAACTGATAACTGACCACTGATGTTGATCCCAATTTAGGAGAAAAACAGGTAATTCATGTCTGCTAACGATACCATCTCGGATATGCTGACCCGCATCCGTAACGCTTGCGCGGTTCGGCAGACCACTACTCAAATTCCCACCACGCGGATGACGCGCAGTATTGCTCAAGTTCTCAAGAACGAAGGCTTTATTGCTGACTTTGAGGAAGTGGGTGAGGGGATTAAATCTCAATTAGTTCTTTCCCTCAAATATAAAGGCAAAAACCGTCAACCGATCATTACTACCCTCACCAGAGTCAGTAAACCGGGTTTACGAGTTTATTCCAACAGTAAAGACTTACCGCGCGTCCTCGGTGGCATTGGCATCGCCATTGTTTCCACCTCTAAAGGCATTATGACCGATCGCGAAGCGCGTAAACAAAACGTTGGCGGCGAAGTCCTTTGCTACATCTGGTAAACAAGGATAAGCTATCAGCCGTCAGCCTTTCCAAGTTTAAACCCGATAGCTGACCCACTGATAACTCTTCCCTGATATCTGACCCACTGATAACTGATAACTGTTATGTCTCGTATTGGCAAACGCCCGATTCCTATTCCCAATAAAGTCACCGTCGATATCGATGGTGCTACCGTGACGGTGAAAGGGCCCAAAGGAACTCTCCAGAGAACCCTACCCACCGCCGTCACCATCAATAAAGATGGCGAAACCATCCTCGTTACCCGTCAAGACGATTCCCGTACCGCCAGAGAACGCCACGGACTCTGTAGAACTCTAGTAGCCAACATGGTGGAAGGAGTCGCTACCGGCTTTCAAAAACGCCTCGATATCCAAGGGGTGGGCTACCGCGCCCAGGCGCAGGGTAGTAAATTAGTTCTTAATGTTGGTTACAGTAAACCCGTGGAAATGGAGATGCCCGATGGTGTTTCCGTCGCCGTAGAAAATAATACCCAAGTTATCGTCAGTGGCATCGACAAAGAAGCGGTCGGTAACATTGCCGCTAAAATCCGCGAAGTTCGTCCCCCTGAACCTTATAAAGGAAAAGGGATTCGCTATCTTGGTGAAGTCGTCCGTCGCAAAGTTGGTAAAGCTGGCGGTAAAGGTGCTAAAGGCGGTAAAGGAGGTAAAAAATAAACCATGAAACTTAGTCGCAAAGAATCAGTCCGTCGTCGTCACCAGCGTGTGCGTCGCAAACTTAGTGGCACTGCTGAACGGCCTCGTTTATCCGTATTTCGTTCTAATAACCACATCTACGCCCAAATTATCGACGACGTAGCCCAACATACCCTTGCGGCCGCTTCTACCCTAGAGGCCACCTTGCGCGGGGAATTAGAGTCCACCGCTACCCAAGAAGCCTCGGCTGCCGTGGGTAAACTGGTGGCCCAACGGGCCCTAGAAAGAGGCATTGAACAAGTGGTTTTTGATCGCGGTGGCAATCTCTATCACGGTCGCGTCAAAGCCTTAGCAGAAGCGGCTCGGTCAGCAGGCTTAAACTTCTAAAATATCCTTTCAACACTGATAAAACTATGGCAAAACGTCGCAAAGGCAACCGCGAAAAAGAAAAAGAAACCACTTGGCAAGAGCGGGTCATCCAGATCCGCCGGGTTAGTAAAGTGGTTAAGGGTGGTAAAAAACTCAGCTTCCGGGCTATCGTCGTGGTCGGTAATGAAAACGGCCAGGTGGGAGTGGGAGTTGGCAAAGCAGGGGATGTTATCGGGGCCGTCCGTAAAGGTGTGGCCGATGGCAAAAAACAACTAATTGAAGTCTCCTTAACTAAGGCTAGTTCTATCACTCACCTTACCCGGGGGGCTTCCGGTGGCGCTCAAGTGATTATGCGTCCGGCTGCTCCGGGGACTGGGGTTATTGCCGGGGGTGCTGTCCGTACCGTTTTAGAATTAGCCGGGGTGAAAAATATCCTCGCTAAACAACTCGGTAGCGATAACCCCCTCAATAACGCTAGAGCCGCCGTTAACGCCCTGGAAACCCTCCGCACTTTCTCGGAAGTGGCCAAGGATCGAGGCGTATCTGTAGAACATTTGTACACCTAGAGAAATCACCATGAAACTCCACGAAATCGCCCCCCAACCGGGGTCCACTAAACGTCGTCGTCGTGTGGGACGGGGTATCTCGGCCGGCCAGGGTGCTAGTTGCGGTCTGGGAATGCGCGGACAAAAATCTCGCTCTGGGACAGGGACTCGCCCCGGTTTTGAGGGGGGACAAATGCCCCTCTATCGTCGGGTGCCGAAATTAAAGCATTTTCCTTTGGTTAACCCCCGTCAATACACAATCGTTAATCTGAAAAAATTAGCTTCTTTACCCGCTAATACGGAAGTCACCCTGGAAAGTCTCCTAGAAGCTAAAATTCTCACCAGTAACGACGGCCCTTTAAAAGTTTTGGGTGATGGTGAAATTACCGTTCCCCTCAAGGTTAAGGCCGCTGCTTTTAGCAATAGTGCTAAAGAGAAAATTACCGCTGCTCAAGGTACTTGGGAAGAAATTTAACGGAGACAGAAGGCGGTCGGCGGAAGGCAGAGGGCGGAAGGCAGGAGACAGGAGATTATTTTTATTTATCCTTCCCATCCCCCCACACCCTAACACCCCACACCCTAACACCCAATCCCCAAGACCGGATTGATATATCATAAGAAGCACAGGGGAAATCTTAAAAAAATCGAGAAAGTTTTCCCCCTCGATTACTTTTTCCCATAAAAAAACTGCACTAGAGGTAACTGTTAATGGTCGTCAGTCGTGATAAGGCTCCCACGGCACAGGAAACGTTTATGCAAATGGCACAAGCGGCCGGTTTACGCGGTCGCTTGTTGATTACATTGGGTTTACTGATTCTGCTCCGTTTTGGGATGTTTGTACCGATACCCGGTTTAGATCGGGCAAGATTAGCAGAAATTATTCAAGGTAACGCCGCTTTGGGAATCCTTGACCTGTTTACCGGGGGAGGATTATCGACGTTGGGGATTTTTGCCCTCGGCATTCTTCCCTATATCAACGCCTCAATTATCGTGCAACTGCTCACCGCTGCCCTTCCTTCTTTGGAAGATTTACAGAAAAATGAAGGAGAGGCAGGAAGGCGAAAAATTGCCCAAATTACCCGTTATATTGCCTTTGGTTGGTCAATTATTCAAAGTATCGGTATTACTCTTGGTTTATTGGTGGCTAACGGCGTTGTGGCCGGAACTTTACCCTCGATCGCCGCTACGGTTCTTGCTTTAGTGGCCGGTTCTATGTTCGTAATGTGGATTTCGGAACTGATTACGGAACGCGGTCTGGGAAATGGGGCATCTTTGCTGATTTTTGTCAACATTGTCGCCGTTTTACCAAAAACCCTCGGTGATACGATTACTTTTGCTCAACAGGGTGGCCGACAAGCGATCGCTCAAGTGGTGATTCTCTTGCTGGTTTTCTTGGTGATGATTATCGGCATTGTTTTTGTTCAGGAGGGAACCCGTCGGATTCCTATTGTTTCTGCCCGTCGTCAGGTGGGTCGTCGTCTCTATCGGGAAAGAACCAGTTATCTACCCCTACGACTCAATCAAGGGGGCGTGATGCCGATTATTTTCGCCTCCGCAGTGTTGGTCTTACCTTTCCAATTGGTGCAAGCTTTACCCACGGATAACCCGGTCGGTCAGGTTTTAGTTCAGTTGGTCAATGCCCTGCGTCCCGATAGTTGGGGTTATGTGGCTTTTTATAGCTTACTAATTCTCGGTTTTAGTTTCTTCTACGCTTCCCTGATCGTTAACCCCAAGGATATGTCCCAAAACCTGAAAAAAATGGGGACCAGTATTCCGGGGATTCGTCCGGGAACCGCTACTACTAATTATCTGGAAGGGGTGCTGAATCGTCTCACCCTTTTGGGCGCTCTCTTTTTAAGTTTGGTGGCTACGGTTCCGACTTTGGTAGAAAGCGCCACCGGTGTCACCACTTTTCGCGGTTTGGGGGCAACTTCCCTGTTAATTCTGGTGGGGGTGGCGATCGATACGGCGAAACAAATTCAAACCTATGTCATCTCTCAACGCTATGAGGGCATGATTAAACAGTAGTTAGATAGTCAGCCAGTGACCTTTTAGCGGTTACTGGTTATTTTTTTCCTTAAAACCCTATATTTAATCCATGAGCAAACGGATCGGTGTGATATTTTTGGGCCCGCCCGGATCGGGAAAAGGAACCCAAGCGGCAAAATTAGCGGAATCTCTGACGATTCCTCATATTTCTACCGGTGAAATTTTACGTCAAGCAATTACAGAGAAGACAGAACTTGGTCAGCAAGCACAAGCTTATGTGGAAAAGGGTGAATTAGTCCCCGATGAGTTGTTATTAGGTTTAATTCAGGAACGTTTAAAACAGCCTGACAGTGCTAAGGGTTGGATTCTTGATGGTTTTCCCCGCACGGTGGCACAGGCGAGCTTTTTAGACGCATTACTGGAAGAATTGGCCGATAGTTACACATTTGTGGTTAATTTGGCTGTACCAGATACGGTCTTAATTGAGCGTCTGATGCAACGGGGTCGTCAAGATGATACTCAAGAAACGATCGCCCGTCGCCTACAGGTTTATATCGACCAAACTGCCCCCGTTTTAGATTATTACGGTCAAAAAGGGACTCTTAACCATATCGACGGTAATCAACCGCTGGACGCGGTTACGGCGGCTCTAACAGCAGTTGTCACTCCTGGGTAAAGTTTCCCTCATTCAGTCATCAGTCATCAGTTATCAGTTATCAGTAGGTTGGGTTGAAGCATGAAACCCAACGCCCGATTATGTTACGCTACCGCTAACCCATCCTACAAATAATTGTGCCTCCCTACTTATACTAAATCTGGTTATTAAAGACTGATTGTTTATTCCCTCTTTTGCCTCTTGCATGAGTGCCTGAGTAGAAAACGGGTTTCTCGGAGAAACCCATTTTCTGTGCGTTACTCAACGGATTTAGTATTATAAGTTCTTTATATCAAACAAGCTTTAATAGTTGAGAATATTTAAATTTACATTTCGCAATATTTATCTTTTCTTAAGAATTTATTGAAAATAATTCTCATTTGTTTACGAGGTTGCAATACTTCCAGCGATTATGGTATAATTTCGCAGTATGAAATGATGGGTTTCTCCGTGCTTTTTGGAGTTTTTAGCTATCTGGTAATCCTGAAAACCCTTGCTAAATCTACAGTGACCTATTTGGGAACAGCAATAAATGGGGGTTAAAGAGCCTTTTAAAACCCAACCCGTTGATCAATTAATTGTGTAGTTTTGTTGCAAAGAGAAAGTTTTTTTGACAAAAAGAACAAAGTGTGCTGCCACTGGATTGAACTTAGTGTCAACATTCATCCCGTCGCGCTCAAGGGAGGGACTTCTGCTGACACTAAGTTAAAATCAAAAGCAGGATACTGTGTATGACGGAAAAACTCGATGAACTCAGTGATTAAAGCGGTACAAACTGCCTATTATGGGGATGCAGCCTATCGGACACCACCACCGGACTTGGAATCTCTCCTGCTCAAAGAGAGAATTGTCTATCTGGGGTTGCCCTTATTTTCCTCCGATGATGTCAAGCGCAATGTCGGGGTGGACGTGACGGAATTAATTATCGCGCAACTGCTTTACCTGCAATTTGACGATCCCGAAAAACCGATTTTCTTCTATATCAACTCTACCGGCACATCCTGGTACACGGGGGACGCGATCGGCTACGAAACCGAAGCTTTCGCCATCTGTGACACCCTCAACTACATTAAACCTCCCGTTCATACTATCTGTATCGGACAGGCCATGGGAACTGCAGCGATGATTCTTTCCGCGGGAACCAAGGGTTTTCGCGCCTCCTTACCCCACGCTACCATTGTTCTCAACCAAAATCGCACCGGGGCGCAAGGACAAGCCACCGATATCCAGATTCGTGCCAAGGAGGTAATCGCCAACAAACAGACGATGTTAGAGATTTTCTCGAAAAATACGGGTCAAACCACCGAAAAACTGGCGAAAGATATGGATCGCACCTTCTATCTCACCCCACAACAGGCGAAAGACTACGGATTAATCGATCGCGTTCTCGAAAGTCGCAAGGAACTACCGAAACCCCTCGCCCAAGTTAGTTAAGATTTATTACAAATTAGCAGGAGTTGTTACCAATTATGCCTATCGGTGTGCCAAAAGTTCCCTACCGTCTGCCGGGTAGCCAATACGAACAGTGGATTAGCATTTACAGCCGTCTTTCGGTGGAACGCATTCTTTTTTTGGGGCAGGAAGTCACCGACGGGTTAGCCAATGCCCTTGTGGCCCAAATGCTTTATCTCGACTCGGAAGACCCCACTAAACCCATCTATCTCTATATCAACTCGCCGGGGGGTTCCGTTACCGCCGGTATGGCCATCTACGACACCATGCAGTACATCAAAGCGGAGGTGGTGACTATCTGTGTGGGATTAGCGGCCTCTATGGGGGCATTTTTACTGGCTTCTGGTAGTCCGGGTAAGCGTCTCGCTCTTCCCCACGCGCGGATTATGATTCACCAACCCATGGGGGGAACCGGGCGCCGGCAAGCGACGGATATCGACATTGAAGCTAAGGAAATCCTGCGTATTCGCCAGCAATTAAACGAAATTATGGCTAATCGCACCGGACAAACCATCGAACGCATCGAAAAAGACACGGACCGCGATTATTTCCTCTCCGCCGAGGAAGCCGTCGCCTACGGTTTAATTGATAAGGTGGTGGAGGGAAGACCGGCTTAAGTCAGCCATAGGTTAGAACAGGCGAGAAACCTGTTCTAACTGCCATTGGACAAACTTCCTTAGATGGTAGGTTGGTTTATCCGATAAGAGGGTATCTGTTGGGTATGGAATTTTTAGCAACTTTAGAAACAGGCTTGATCTCTGCTGTGGCAATCATCAAGTTTTGCCTAGAAAGTCTTTCAATCGCTTGTGTGGTGATCGGATTAATTAAAACTCTACAATTAGCTTGGCAGTCTAATCGTCACCGTCGCAGTCATCCTTCTTTTTCCTTCAATCAATTTCGCATTCGTTTTGGTACTTGGCTATCTTTAGCCCTAGAGTTTCAGTTAGGTGGAGACATCGTGGCTACCACCGTCACACCTACCATAGAAGCCTTGGCAAAACTCGCCCTCATCGCTATTATCCGAACTTTCCTCAACTATTTCCTCAGCCAAGAATTGGAAACGGAATTGGCCCTGGAAAAAGAGCGATCGCAACTAGCAGACCAGGACAATCTCAGGGATGTTTAATGCCAAAAAAAGCTGAGTTGACAATCACCTGACCTAACCCCTGATAATACCATTTTTCTTTATTCTTGGCAGGTATCTTACCCCTCCTTGCCCCCCCCCGATGTCGGGGGGGTTGGGGGGGCCACACCCTACCCCCACGAAAAACTTTTTGCCGCAAACCCTAGATAGTCAACAGCTTATTACTTTCGATCGCCCACTGGGTTAATTCCGTGCGATTATGAAGGCCGGTTTTATGAAGCATATTCGACACATGACTTTCGATTGTCCGTTGACTAACATTGAGTTTTGTTGCGATTTCCCGATTAACCAGTCCCTGGGCGACCAATTGTACTACTTTTAACTCCGTTGGGGTTAATTCCACATCACCCGGAACCTGAACAGGGGTGACATCCTCGGAATGGATGCGGGTGATGCGTTTCGGCAACCGGCCCGCTTGTTTGAGGGAAGACTCCACCAGGGACACTAATTCTTCTGGTTCAAAGGGTTTAACCAGATAAAAATCGGCCCCGGCGGTTAAACCTGTCACCTTGTCCTGACTTTGACCACTAGGGGAGAGAAAAATCACGGGAAGACCACTAAAACGACTGTCCCGACGAATTTTTTCGAGGAAGGCATAACCATCCATTTCCGGCATGATCAGATCACAGATAATGATATCGGGCATTTCCCTTGCTTTGGCCGCATTTGCCCCGCGTTCGAGGATTGCTAGGGCTTCCCGACCGTTTTCTGCGGTTGTCACCCTATAACCACGAAACTCTAGATAATCCTTCACCAAAAGTATTAAATTTGGGTCATCGTCGATTAATAAAAGTTGTTTGTTGTCTTTGTTGGTCTCTTTCATCGCTATTTTTCCATGCTGCAGGGTTGGGGGAATGGAGACGGACAAAGGATCGACAGGCAAAAGGTAAAAGGTAGTTAGATATGTGTAGTTAATTAGGGTTTCAGCTAGTTTTAACGCTGTTTTCCTCTATTGTTTCGGGTTCTTCTCTGGAACAGTTCAGGGAGATTGCTGGTAAATCGTGGCAAAGGAAAGCATATTCGGTGACGATTTGATTACCGATTAGATGTTCTTGGATAATTCTTTCGATCGCTTCCTTGTTTACCCTTCCATACCAGACTCCTTCCGGGTACACTAATAAAATCGGGCCTTGGCTGCAAACCCGCAAACAGTTGGCTTTAGTGCGAAAAATACAGCCCGGACGGTCGGCACTGGGGCGATCGAGTTCTAATTCACTTAACCGCTTCTTTAAATAATCCCACACTTCTAACCCTTCTTCCTTGTCACAACATTTTGGCTTAGTCTGATCGCAGCAGAGAAATAGATGACGCTGGATCTGGGCCAATCCCAACTTAGCGGCATTTTCCCCCAAGATATCTCTGGTGTCTGTTTTTTCCATAAATTTTTTTTATCAACTAAACCCTTGACATTGAACAGAAAATGTGCATAGCCGACTAAACTTTCGGTTTGAGGATGTAACGATAGATAAGATAAAAGATAGCGGCGAGGATTAAAGCACTTAAAACTGCGCTAACTAGCCGTAAAATTGCCGTTAAAATCGAAAAAGTCACAAAAACCCCCGCCACTGCCACAACTACCTGTGCTGGTGTGGACAGGCTGCCGTACCAAGTTTTCGCTTTTTCAACAGTGGCAGTGAAACTAACCCGGGTATCAACGGGGGGGAAATCGTCGGTTTCAATTTCCACTTCCACTTCCTCTGGGGTATATTTATTATCGAACGGTTCGGGAGACTGCATAAACACTCAAGCTACTTAACACTTCATCCCTATTTTATCCGTGATTGAGGTTGATGGGGGTTGAGGCCAGATCAATGTAACAATGAGTTTATCAATAGCTAAACGACCGGAATCTATGAGCCTATCGACTCCCACCGTTACCGCCATCAATTATCCAGATGCTACCATCACTAGGGCCGAACGCGCCCTCTGTTGTTCTCCTTTCCGTGTCACCTTATTCGCCGCTATGCTGGAGCAAAGTGTATCACTTTTAAGCATTCCGGGTGCTGGGGGTTTAGAAAAAAGTTATACTTCCAGACTGCTGACGGAAGCAGCAGCGGAAAGCTATCTTCTCTGGTTGATTAAAGTGGGAATTTTGCGGCGCGAAGTAGATGGACAGGGGATAACTGATAGTTTTCGTCTCACTCCTTTGGGGAGGAAATTAATAGAAAAATGGCAACCCCAAGGGGACTTTTTCCCTAAACCCACTTTCTGGCAAAGATTTTTAAATACTCTGCAACGTTGGTTTTCTTTTTAATGCTGTTAAGGTGAGGAGTCGGGAGTCGGTCGTCAGGAGTCAGGATTCTCCGAGTCGGTCGTCAGGAGTCAGGAGATAGGAGATTATTTTATTTATTCTCCCCACACCCCACACCCCACACCCCACTTCCCCACTTCCCACACCCTACACCCCACTTCCCCACTTCCCCATCTCCCCATCTCCCCACTTCCCCACTTCCCAATTCATAATTCCTAATTCCTAATTCATAAAAATTCAATACTCAACCCAAAAAACTAGATGAAAGCAATTATGGTAGTGGGGACGACTTCCCACGCGGGTAAATCCTTTTTAACTGCCGCTTTATGTCGTTTATTCCACCGGAAAGGTTGGCAGGTAACACCCTTTAAAGGTCAGAATATGGCCCTTAATGCCTATGTTACCGCCGAAGGGGAAGAAATGGGTCACGCCCAGGCGGTGCAAGCATGGGCCGCGGGGACAGTCCCCCAGGTAGAAATGAACCCAATTTTATTAAAACCCCAGGGAAATATGACCTCTCAGGTGATTATTAAAGGTAAGGCTGTTGGTGTCACTACGGCAGCGGATTATTATCAGAATTATTTTGACCAAGGTTGGCAAGCAATTAAAGAATCTTTAGCTAAATTATCAACAGAATTTGATCTAGTTGTCTGTGAAGGTGCGGGAAGTCCGGCGGAAATAAATCTCAAACATCGGGATTTAACTAATATGCGGGTGGCTAAATATCTGGATGCCGCTACTATTTTAGTGGTGGATATTGATCGCGGGGGGGCTTTTGCTCACGTCGTCGGTACGTTAGAATTATTAGAACCGGAGGAAAGAGCTTTAATTAAAGGTATTGTGATCAATAAATTTCGCGGACAAAAATCTCTCTTAGATTCAGGGATTACTTGGCTAGAAGATTATACAAAAATTCCCGTGTTGGGAGTTCTTCCCTATAGTGATATCTTTTTAAGTGCCGAGGATTCTCTCAGTTTACTCGATCGCCCCGCCCAAAAACCTAAAGCTGAACTAAATATCAGTGTCATTCGTCTGCCTCATATCGCTAATTTTACTGATTTTGACCCTCTCTGTGGTGAAGCAACGGTTAATGTCCGTTATCTAGAATTACAGGAATCTTTAGGTGATCCCGATGGGGTAATTATCCCCGGTTCTAAAACCACTGTTGCTGATTTAATCGCTCTTAATCAAAGTGGTATGGCTAATCAATTACAAGCCTATCACCAAAGGGGAGGTATTATCTTTGGCATCTGTGGTGGTTTGCAAATGTTAGGGCGATTAATCCTGGATACTGACCATCGAGAAGGTTCCGATAGTGAGGCAGCTGGCTTAAATTTACTGCCGTTAAAAACGGTAATTACTGCCGAAAAAATTACCCGTCAACGACAGGTTTTATCTAATTTTCCCCAAGCGGGTTTACCAGTAACAGGATACGAAATTCATCAAGGAATAAGCGAATGGGAAAGTGAATCAGGTTATCAAAAAATGTTCGAGGAAGATGCTAGTCTAGGAATTGTCAATGATTCTCTGTCAATTTGGGGCTGTTATTTACATGGTATCTTTGATAATGGTTCTTGGCGAAGAACTTGGCTAAATCATCTACGTCAGCGTCGCAGTTTATTGTCTTTGCCTACGGGAATTGCTAACTATAGTGAACAAAGAGAAATAACCCTCGATACTATGGCTAATTTATTGGAAGAACATTTAAATCTTAAACCTATTTTTGCTCATTTGTAAGGAGAAATTATGACTATTTCAGTGCGTTTTTTACCCGATGATATCATCATGGAAGCGGAAACTGGAGAACTATTATTAGATGTGGCCAAAAAAGCAGGAATTGACATTCCTACCGGCTGTTTAATGGGTTCCTGTCACGCTTGCGAGGTAGAATTAGATGATGGGACTCAAATTTGTAGTTGTATTACTGGTATCCCCGGCGATCAAGATTCTTTAACTGT
The DNA here is from genome assembly GCF_020244875.1 of Microcystis sp. M44BS1. Lineage (NCBI taxonomy): Bacteria > Bacillati > Cyanobacteriota > Cyanophyceae > Chroococcales > Microcystaceae > Microcystis > Microcystis sp. M44BS1. Next base: position 3,858 of record NZ_JADBVM010000065.1, on the reverse strand, counting down.
TCATTTATACTCCGATCCGCTTTGGTAATTGTTAAAGTTTTCTGATAACAGAGGTCAGCTATTAATGTTAAGTTTACGACTTCTGACTAGGAGAACAATGGCTCGGAGACTTCTAACTAGGAAAAGGTTTTTAATTTTTGCAGGATGTCCATTGACAATAGTATATGCGATGTATTGATAAAATACTATGGTATATCCTATCAATGGGATGTGACAATAAATTTCACTAAACCCTTGACAAAAGTTACTTTTTGTATTACCCTGCGATAGTGGTGATACCACAAAAAATACTTACATATTAACTATTTTAAGATATGTCAGATTATTATCATTATCAAAATTCTTGCTGTGGGACTGCCCACGCTTATTTGCTACCCTCTCTAAGTCAGATTTTTGCCGATCTTGCTCCTCCTGAAAAGCGTATTTTTGACCTCGGTTGTGGCAACGGTTCGATCGCTAATTGGTTATCAGAAAAAGGATTTCAAGTCAGTGGCTGCGATCCTTCCGAATCGGGGATAGCAGAGGCAAAAAAAGCCTATCCTGAACTTGATCTATACGTTGGCTCCGCCTATGATGATCTGGCTGGTAAATTTGGTACTTTTCCGCTGCTAATTAGTTTGGAAGTGGTAGAACACGTCTATGCTCCGCGCGATTATGCTAAGACCGTTTATAATCTGCTGCAACCCGGAGGATATGCGCTGATATCCACTCCCTATCATAGTTATCTCAAAAATTTGGCCCTAGCGGCTACGGGTAAGATGGACGAGCATTTTACCGCTCTTTGGGATCACGGACATATTAAATTCTGGTCTGTCAAAACTATCACAAAACTGTTAACAGAAGCTAATTTATCGGTAGATAAAATCTATCGTATAGGTCGTATTGCTCCCTTAGCAAAGACGATGATTATTCTTGCTCGTCGGGAGCGATAAATTATACTAAATCCTGTTTAAAAGGTATAGGAGAGGAGGGTAGCAGGGAATTTGAACGTTTGTACTAAAATTCCCAATACTCAGTTTAAATACAGTACAGCTTAGTCAAACTTGGGAATAATCCAAGCTGCTATAATAGCCAATAAAACAACAATTTCTAAGACTTTATATAAGTTAAGAGATTGTAGCCACTGAAAAGTATTGGCTAGACGCAAACTTAACCCCCATTGACGTAATTGAGATAACCATAATTTCGGACTATCTTGTTCACGAAAACCCCATTTAAGAATAGATAATAACAGGGGAACTCCTCCCACTTTAGCAGTCATGAGCAGGTGCAGCACCAGACATACTACCATAATTAACCAACTGAGCAAATGGGCATAATACCAAAAGTGATTTAATTCCCCTTCCGGTAGCCATTTGGAATCCATCATCCGGCCACTATACAAGGCAAAAGTTAGGGCAAAAAGAGTCAAAGTATTGACTAAACGATGGAGACTATACCACCAAATCGGCTTACCAAATTGGGTTAATTTGTTAAGAGAATCACTTTGAATTAATCTTTTGTTGCCGCGACGAAAAGCATAGATAGCAAAAACGGGAAAAATAATCAGAGTATAGAGGCCAAAAGTGCCATGAATACTTTCAATTTCTTGATATTCTGGTAAGGGCAGTTTTAACCAACGACCGTCAAAAGTATCATAGGTCCAATAGGCCGTAACCATGGCGGCAATGAGGGCAATTCCCGTGAATCCGTGCAGAATTCGCAGTAAAAGAGGTTGATAAGGTTGATTAGTTTTCATGAACTCGATCGATACAATGGGGTATGTAAACTTGCCCAGATACTATGTTAACTAATCCTTGGCTCGTCGCTGTTCTTCTCAATACCGTCCTCCTCGGAATCGCCTGGATTGCCCCAAAAAAGCTCTTAACTCGGATGGGTTATCTCCATGCTTGGGTTTTAGGGGTGATTGTCTGGGGAAGCTTGGGATGGCGCGGTTATCTAATTGTTTTATTCTATTTCCTCGTCGGGTCTACTGTCACCCGCATCGGTTTAGCGCGCAAGGAAGCGGAGGGAATTGCCGAAAAAAGAGCGGGGGTGCGCGGTCCTGAAAATGTCTGGGGTTCCGCTTTAGCGGGGGCAATTTGCGCTATCCTAAGTCTTTTTGCCGCTTCTCCCTGGGATTACCTCTTAATACTCGCTTATGTGGCTAGTTTTAGCACCAAATTAGCCGATACTACTGCCAGTGAGGTGGGCAAAGCTTATGGTAAAACCACTTATCTGATTACTAATTTTAAATCCGTCCCCCGGGGAACAGAAGGGGCTGTTAGTTTAGAAGGAACGATCGCTGGTTTGTTGGCAGCCACGGCTATTTCCCTGTTAGCATGGGCTATCGGTGCGATCGATCTTATCGGTGTGTTATGGTGTGTAATTGCGGCATTTATCGCCACCAATATCGAAAGTCTCATCGGCGCTACCCTACAAACCCGCTTTCTGTGGTTAACTAATGAATTGGTCAATGTGATCAATACGGTTATCGGTGCGATCGTGGCTATACTGTTAAGCTTGCTCTGGTCTTTCCGCTAAAATTAAGTGACTAAAAAAATTTTTCAGAGAATATCTATGCTAAAGTGGCGTTTTTGTGCATTGTCCCTGCTTTTACTGCTAATTACTGCCTGTGGGACGGAAAATCAATCTAATTCTAGTTCTAACACCGCAAGTAGTCCCGATGCTGGCCGCTTGCAAACGGTGAAAAATCGCGGTAAGTTAATTTGTGGCATTAACGGAGAAGTGTCGGGGTTCAGCTTTGTTAATGAAAAAGGCGAATATTCGGGCTTAGATGTGCAAATTTGCCGAGCTATCGCTGCGGCTCTCTTTGATGATCCCTCCAAAGTCGAATATCGTAAACTTAGCCCCCAAGAGAGATTTACTGCCGTACAGACGGGAGAAGTGGATATCCTCAGTCGCAACACCACCTGGACGATTAACCGGGATACCGCTCTGGGGATGGAGTTTATCACCCCGGTTTTCTATGATGGTCAAGGAATTATGGCCACGAAAGCCAGTAATATTAAGAAATTAGAAGATTTAAGCGGAAAGTCCATTTGTGTGCTATCGGGAACCACCACGGAACAAAATCTGGCCGATGCCATGGCAAAAGCGGCAGTTCAAGGTTATAAACCGATCGTTTCCGATGATGTGGAGGCTTTATATACAGCTTATCAGGCGGGGCGCTGTCAGGCTGTCACCTCCGATCGCTCCCAATTGGTGGCCCGGCGCTCGGTTTTTCCCCGACCGCAGGATCATCAATTATTAGAAGTGGTAATATCTAAGGAACCCTTGGCCCCGGCCGTGGCCGATGGTGATCCCGCTTGGTCGAATGCCGTCCGCTCGATCGTTTTTAGTTTAATTCAAGGGGAAGAATTCGGGATTAACTCAGAAAATATTGCCACTTTTGCCGATAGCAAAGACCCCAGTATTCGGCGCTTTTTGGGTATCGATGAGAAGTTGGGCGAAGATATGGGTTTACCCAATGATTTTGCCCAAAGAGTCTTAAAACAGGTGGGTAATTACGGTGAAATTTATGAGCGTGAAATCGGTAAACCCCTACAACTCGATCGAGGTTTAAATAATCTTTGGACAAAGGGGGGTTTATTGTATTCTCCTCCTTTTCGTTAATTTTAAAATTGTGTTTCCTGACGGGGAATATAGACTCCTAAGTCCGCTGGAATAACTCGAAACATGGCGGGAGTAGTGCTAGTAATTTCGCCATCGGTGTTAATACTATGGGGTTTACGAGTCTGAATTTGAATTTCTTTCCCCTTAAGAGTTCTCACCCAAGATAATAAACCCTGTTGTCCTCGCGGTAATGTCCATAAAAGCGGGAAAATTTGCCACCAGTGTTCAATTTCTAGGCTATAT
>NZ_JADBVM010000064.1:0-5256 GCF_020244875.1 Microcystis sp. M44BS1 | reverse complement strand
TTTATTACTTATTTAAACAAGCATAAACATCGAATTGTCAATTATGGTTATTTGCAGGCAGAGGGGATTTCCATTGGCTCTGACTCCGTCGAATCAAAAATTAAACAAATTGCTCATCGTCTTAAAATTACTGGTGCAAGTTGGCAATCTTGTAATGTACCGCAAGTCCTTCGTCATCGCTGTGCTTATCTAAATGGTTGCCTTTTTTAACTTTTTTATTGATCTCATTAAGCATTTCTACTTATTGCAAAGGTGAGATGCTCCCTCGACTAAATCCTTATCTGGTAAGAGATTCAATTGATTAGTTCGCTCTAGATCAAAAACAATTGACAAAAATCGCCAAACGTTTTTCTCTATAAAGGTTCCATCCCTTATAACCCCCGTACATTGCATAACACAAACCGAAGAACCCCATCTATTAAGGTTTAAAACTATACTAACTGTTACTTTATTAGAAGATTGAGGAATAGAGTGATTGTTATTGATGCTTAACATTTGCTTAGTTGATAAGTTGATTAGGAAAAATGGTAATGAATTATCTGGGAATTTTGATGGCAAAAAAATTCAATAAAGACCACTATTTTTGATTAAAAGTCCATTTTTTATGGGCAAGAAAATTATAAATAGTCATTAGTATAGTAAGGATTATATAAGCGTACAAGTACCATACTTTCAACAAATCAACCAAGAAATACATAGCGATAGCGACCGCAAAAAAACTAGAAAGCATGATCCCATGATACTTGATTAATTCTCCCAAAATACTTCCAATTTTTACTCGTTCTGTAAATGTATATTTTCGATTCAGATAGAATCCCAATGTATTTGAATAGAACATTTGCACAAAAATCGAGAGAACGTAATGCAATTTTAGGTAATTGGTCAAAAGGTATAGAATTAGTATATTTTGGAATGAACAAAAGACACCCACAAGGCAAAACCTAAAAAATGAGCTTCTGAATAAACGATTAACTGCGATAAATTTCATGTTAAACCTAATCGTTACTAAATTATATTAGCTTTTAGTCTAGCAATTATGCGCTCATGGATGCGCGAATATCGTAAGTATTTGTAAACTCCTAAAAAACCAAGCGAAAAACTCGATAGGAGTAACTTAATTAACTCTAATCGAGAACCTTTACCGTGCGCCATACTCGCTAAAATAGTATTCACTTGTATTGAGAATTCAGCAAGTGATCGAATTCTTTTTTTTCTATAAGCTGATACGTCCCATCTATCTAGATAGTCGTGAGCAACCACATTCAATTGATTATAAAACTCTCCAGTTTTGGAGCTTCTGACAACGGTTTGAGAGCTTGAATGAATGCGAAATGCACTCAAGGGATAAGGATAATAAATGATTTTTTCATCTCGTTTATGAAAAGCGATTTTCAACCAGAGATCCCAGTCGGCTGTATACCAAAGTTTTTCGTTCATTCCCCCCACCTGTAAAGCAATTTCTCTTTTAAAAATTGGAGCGGGAATGGAGATAAAATTTTGAATCAATAGGCTCTCGATTAAAATATCTCTATCAACATATTTTGGAAAAGCTGGTAAAGGACAAGTCCATAAACCTAGCTTTTTCCTTCGGTCATCGATAAAGATTGAAGGGTGTAAAAGTAAGTCGGTATCTGGACAATCATTAAGGATTTCCTTGATTATTTTTAAACGATTGTTCAACCATAAGTCATCTTGATGTAATAAACATACATAGTCTCCCGAGGCATTCTGTAAAGCAAAGTTAGTGTTAGCGACCCAATTGCCTATCCTATCACGATCAAAAAGCTTGATAGGAATTTTATCCTCGTAATTTTTGATAATAGATAAAGTTTGATCAGTAGAGCCATCATCAATGATAATATACTCGACGTTTCTCTCATTTTGTTCAAGGATTGAATCAAGAGTATCCTTTAGATACTTATCTCCATTATAAGTGGGAATTAATACGGATAACCAAGGATGATCATTCATAAAAACTTTTTAAAATAACAATGCTATGAAGAAATTTTAATTAGAAAAACAATATTGTTTTTCCAAGGACGAACGGTAGACTCAAGGAGAATCGATTGTTTACCAAAGAGTTTATATATCATATCTCGAAATTGTTCGGTCGTTTTATGCTTGACCTTATCACCAGTAATATACCGATCCAATAGATAGCACAAATAATGGATCGGTGAATTATTTTTACGCCAATCCTTGAGAACAATATGTCCGTTAGGTTTTACGGATTTACCAGCGTAAGTTAAGAATTCTTCATGCATTGACCAAGGAACATGGTGCATAACATCACTAATGACGACTAAATCGACACTTTGGGGGGTTTCTGCAACGAATTCTTGAATTGATTTTTGTTCAAACCGAACATGATCGAGATTTCCTTGAAACATCCGTCCTACTCTAGGAGTAATATCGATTCCTATAATATGTGAACTAGGATAGGCACTCGCTAAAAGTTTAGTTAAAGCGCCTTCCCCACAGCCTAACTCTAGAATTACCTCAGGATTAACCCATTTATGGATTTGATGAGTTAAATCAGCTTGATTAATAAAAATGTTTCGATAAATATCAGAAATTGGTCTTTCCAAAGGACCTAACAAGCTCCGAACAAAAGTTCCTATCGGCATAAAAATTAGTTAACCCCCTATAAGTTTACCTGCGGCTATTTTCATCTTCGTTTGGTCAAGGACGGAGCTAAGGCTCCATAAAACCGAGTCACGAACCATCTTTAGGGTTTTTGAGCGACAGTAATCAGTTGAAGTCCTCGAGAAGAAACCAGAAAATCATCTACCCTAAATACAAACTGCAAAAATCGAGAGGTAATCTTACTCACAAATGTTACCTTCGTTTTCATTACCTTTTCTGGACCGAGAGCAGAAACCATCTGATAATAGATTAACCCTAAAAAAGTACCCCATCCATAATTTTTTTTGACAGAAAACCCACTATTAGTTACTAAAGAGGCAAATTCTTTCATTCCAAAACGCCGATAATGACCCGCAACCTCATCCTGTCTAGACCAATAACGCATATTACAAGGTACGGTCAGAAGGGCGATACCTCCTGGTTTTAATAAAGAGAAAATAATGTTGAGAGCTGCTTCCGGTTCGGGAAGATGCTCGATGACTTCGCTACAGATCACTAGATCATAAGAACAGCGAGGCAATCTTTCAGCAACTTCGTACAAATCTCCTACCTGAATGACATTGCGAATTTCCGGATGGGCGGAGTTCTTTCCTTCCTCGGAATATTCTATTCCTGACAAGGTAGCTTTTGGATATTTATTTTTAAGTATGCTTAAAAATGCTCCACGGCCACAACCAAGATCGAGAATACTACAATCTTCCATAGAAGATTTAGGTAGCTCGCGTAGCATCAAACGATAGCGATTATGGGTAAGAGGTCCTATATCTTGTAGGTTTTGCCATTGCTGCGACCAAAGATGGTCGTACATTTCCAAGTCATACTCACTGTTATTCATAGTTTGAATGTAAATAGAATTACTTGCGTTTTAATTGTAATACACTTAAGAAAAAACTAGAAAAAATCACCTGTACTCCCAACGCTAAAGCGGTTACGGAAGGAATGACAATCCGCATGGTCACGGCTGGATCTAAGGCTCCATAAAGTCGAGCATTCCAAGTATATAAAGCATACAGTGAACCGCCCATACCTAGTACCAATAAAATTACGCCAATGATCAATCCCACCTCCAGATTAATATAACGCAAAAATCGTCTTAATTTTCGGTCTTCCGGTAATAAACCTTCGCTGATAGCAAAAGCTTTTGTGAAGACGGCAAAACTGACAATTTGAAAGCCGATAATCAAAGCTGTGGCTGAATAGAGAAGGGTATGAACTCTGGGTTGGGTCATAAACCAAATCGTCGCCACAAATCCCAGAAACATTAAAGCCAGTCCGGGGTAGAGAAACAACCAGCGAGGACTATACATTAAGAGAAATCGCAGATGTCGCCAGCCATCGCGCCAAGTTTTTAGGTGGGGGGGACGACTGCGACCGTCAGGGGATAAAGTGGTTGGTACTTCGGTAATTTTCAGGCCGTAGAGGGATGCTTTCACCACCATCTCGCTGGCGAATTCCATGCCAGTGGTGCGTAGGTTCAATTGTTTGATCGCCTGTTTACTAAACCCGCGCAATCCACAGTGAAAATCACCACAGGGACTACCAAAAAATAACCGTCCTAACCAAGTCAAGACAGGATTGCCCAGATACTTATGCAATACTGGCATCGCCCCTGGTTTAATTCCCCCCTGAAAACGATTGCCCATCACCAAATCGTAACCCTGTCGCAATTTTTCTAGGAAAGGCGAAAGATTAGTAAAGTCATAGCTATCATCGGCATCCCCCATAATAATGTACTGACCTTTGGCGGCGGCGATACCTCCCCGCAGGGCGCTACCATAACCCCTTTCCGGGATAGGAACCACCCGCGCCCCGGAATTAGTGGCAATTTCTTGGGAACCATCGCTACTGCCATTATCGGCGATTAGCACCTCTCCCGCAATTTTGTGTCGTTCCAGATAATCTCGCGCTTTGCCGATACAGCTGGCCAGGGTTTCCGCCTCGTTGAGACAGGGCATGATGATCGATAATTCTAGAGTAGGTATCTGCTCCTTAGAGGCGGCATCTGCCCTGACCTGATTTTCCAGCATAACAATCGCGGTGGAGTCGTTTTGCCCAAAAGTATAACAGGATTATTGACATTTGTGACAACATATTTTTGATTGCTCAATAGTGCTGCCTTAATTGATTGGCTTGTCTTTGTCCCCAATAACCTATAATGAGTGGGCTGTTCATTATCCAGATTTCCGAAGCTATCTAAGCTAGACAAGGCCTTCAGCCTCCCAACAACGGGGTTTAGATTACGAACAGCTTAGGGCAAAAATTTGGCAACCCAGAGAAAATCTAGATTTTTCTTGCTTCTTGTTCACAGTTTATCTGGCTCTAAAGAGGGTTCCATAGCTTTTTAGGTTTTATCTGGTACAATCTGCCACATCATCTGGTAAGCTAAACAGGTCAATGGTTACAAATTAATTTCAATGACTGGGCAGCCTCTTAATTCTTAGTTTGATGAATCTGGTTCTTCGGTTTGTTTTATGCAATGGACGGGGTTATAAGGAATGAAACCTTTATAGAGACAGACATTGCCGCAATTTTTGTCAATTGTTTGCGATCTGGAGCGAACTAATCAATTAAATCTCTTGCCAGATAAGGATTGAGTCGATTTATGCCCCC
>NZ_JADBVM010000063.1:0-24341 GCF_020244875.1 Microcystis sp. M44BS1 | reverse complement strand
CTCCAGCTACATCAAATGTTCCCAAAAAATATAGAAGAGCTAATGCAAATTAGCCGCTATCGGTTGAAGGATTACATCAAAGGACAAAGAGCGATATCGCTTGCCCTATCTACCTTCTAGCTCGCTTGTCCCCCTCTCAGCTTTTTTTTATGAGTAATCTGACTGTTTTGATGGATTTTCTGAATCCCTTGATAGCCTTTGTCCCCTAATATTTCTATTTCCTTATTTAACCCGATTTTACTCTCTTTCCACAACCGAAAATCATGGACTCTTCCTTTCTCACAACGGACGCAGATTATCTGCTCACTTTTTTGGTCGCAACGCGCTCGCTGCGCGAGATCGGCAACGACTTGCGACTTTAATGTGTGGTATCCCTGCTTCCCGCTATAGCATGATTTCTGTTTTTTTTTGGGTCTTTCTATCTCCTGTTCTGACACATCCACCACTATTACTTCTATTTCACTATTACTTTCTAATAGGGCTTTTTTTCCCGGTAGATTAAACAGACCTGATTTGATGAGAATATTCGCTACTTTCCTAACAATTCTATACGCCGTTGATTCGTTAACACCCCAACTATTTCCCCGATGAAAATAGGTGCGATATTCTCGCCAATATTCTAATGTTATTAGTAGTTGGTCTTCCGTACTCAATTTGCTAGGTCTGCCAGTCTTTTTTTGCCAAACTTTTTCTGCCTTTAGGACTGTTACCATATCCTTAAATGTATCTGGATACACGCCACACAAGCGTTTGAACTCTGTTGGCTTTAAAGTTTTTACTTGTTCGTAATTCATCTTTCAATCTTAACTCTTGGACTATTTTATCCTATTTTGTCTAGACTTATGCAAGAGATCTATAGAGTCACAAGAGTTGCATCAGGGAACGCACCCTACAAGATCAGCGATCGCAATACAGGATTGGCGATCGCAATACAAGAGCGCCGATCGCACTAAAGTTTTTTATTCACTCAACGGTAAGTATTCAATTCGATCTTGATATTCCTTTGGAAAGGAAGCCCCAGCAATGATGATTAACTCTGTGAGAGTTTCACCAATATTATTGGATGGATCAATCACAAAAATGCCTGGTATGTGATGATTTTCTGTAAGATGATCTGCTAGGTGTTTTGGCATAGATTTCCGATTGTTTGTTACTAAGATGAAATCATGAGTCTCACACCAAACTAGAATCTCTGGATCAAGAGTTCCCTTCGGAGGAGAATCTGGATCGCCAATCATTCTGACAACAAGATCTGGTGCTTGGCGCATCAGTTGGGTTCGATAAAGTGAGGCGATATGTTCATCGAGTAAATATTGAATTGTCATGCAGTAATCACCGATTGAGTAGACTCTTGCTGAACATCTGTTTTTGCTTTCAATTGGCGAAACCTCTGGCGTGCAGGAGAAGGATTATGTTTTTGTTCTTCTCGTTGTTGACGGCAAAACTCTAGCCAGTCAGCCAAGTAAGCGCTGATCTCCTCTTTGTTGTGTAGATAGTATAGAATGGTGGCGTAGATCTGTTCTAGGGTAATGGTCTCAAATTGTTGGGCAATTTCTTCGGGGGTTTTGGCACGGTAGATGTATTCGTAGAGGACGCTTTCGATACCAATACGGCTGTTTTTGATGCGGATGTCGTCAGAGGCGAGGAAGTTGAAGTAGTCTTGAATTTGCATGGTTCATGGGGTAAAGAGTTGAGATCGCTATATTGGCTATCGTAAACGTAACTGGATAATTTTGCTATTTCCTCCAAGAGATTTTGGTCAGAAGTTTGATAACGCTGTATCCAAGGAAACCCAACAAATGCAGGGGAAAAAGTGATGGTGTTTGGTTTCGCTTAAGCAAATCGATAAGTTATCTTATAAGGTAGGAAGCGTGATCGCCTTATTCACCAAATGGGCCTGGTGCGTTCCCAATATCTGAATCATAGAGTCACAAGAGTTGCATCAGGGAACGCACCCTACAAAATCGGCGATCGCACTAAGGTAGGAAGCGCGATCACCTTATTCACCAAATGGACCTGGTGCGTTCCCAATACCTGAACCCCAGAGTCACAAGAGTTGCATCAGGGAACGCACCCTACAAGAGCTACTTTATATTAGTATCAATGGTGATGATGTTGGGTTTCGCTATTGTTCTGGTATCGAGGATTGAGGTAAAATTTGAAACTGAACCGTTTGATTCCGATAGCTCACCTCAAGGTGTTCAGGAATAATGTTTGCATTTTGAAAACTAAAGACCGCATTGGCCGAACTGCTCAAGCTTCCACCTGCTTCTACGAGCGCATCTGAAGGACGTTCTACTTGTTTTAGTTGCGTCCCCTCCTTCATTAGGAGTTGAGCGTCCACCTCACTAGCTTGAATGATATCTTGATCTGGGGCGCGGCTAATGATGACCGTTAAATTCCAACGATTGGCAGACTGATCTCGCTGGATCAGGGCAGAGATTGAAACGTCCTGAATGGGCAACAAATAAGGCTCCATAACAAAAGCATCTAACATCATCAAACTCCCAGTTTAAGAAAACTCAGTTAGGGTACGGTTGCACTGCCAACAACGCTCCAAGAGGAAGAAGCTAGCACAGCACCGCCACTGCCCGTATCAATCAACTCTCCTCGGAAATCAAGGTTTACACTGAGGGTATCCCCTGAGGAACCTGTAATGCCGGGATGATCAAAACCGTTGAATTGACATCCTGTGGCTTGATCGGGAGAGGTAAATCGACTATTAGCGAAAGGAATAGAGCGATAACCATATTTATATGTGTTACCACCAAAAATACCACAGTCTTCTTGGAAGGTAGTTGGATGAAGATTGGTTCCACACAATGCATGAGTCACATTAGAACCATTCTTGGTGAAAGAACCTCGGACATACTGCCGATATTCCCCTGCCGAGCAAATGCAAGGAATAGGCACACTAAAAGTCCCCACCATTGAGAAGGGAGCACCCAGTTTATTGCCACTCAAAGTTGCAGCAACGGTTCCTGATGGAATAGTGGTAAAGGATCCGGTTAAAGCACAGTAATTTGTGGAAACAGGCCCACCATTTCTAGCGATTAGAGGCATCCCTGAGTTTATGGCTAGAGATTGGGTAGTCAGGGTTTCTGTTCCTTCGTCTGTCTCTTCTAATGATTGAGTCTCTAATAAGTGCGTCATCTGCTCTTCCTCACGACACCCAGAGCAGGCTCGCTGAATGATGGGGGTACATGAGGAAACTTCTGTGGATTGAGAAGAAACCGTTTTAAGCATTTGTACTACAGCATTAGCAACCCGATCCGCCTCTTGTTCGTACTGATCGCCCGGTTCACCTACCGCCAACTTCGACTGAATTCCACCAGTTTGCTGCACCACATGGGTCAACTCATGGGCCAGTAATTCCTTGCCACTGGAACTACCGGGATTGTATTCCCCTTGGCGGAAAAAGATGTCTTGTCCTGTAGTGAAGGCACGGGCACTGAGGGATTGATTTAAGGCATCAGCCGTGCTGTCGGTATGGACGCGCACCCCACTGAAATTGGTGCCAAAAGCGGATTCCATTTGTCGCTGGATGCCAGAATCGAGCGATCGCCCCCCACCACGGGCTTGTTCAATTGCTGCTTCCACTTCTGGCGTGGCTTCGGCTTCTCCCCCTCCTTGGCGTGACAGTTCCATCACCCGCTGCACATAGCGGTTGCCGTACTGCCGCTGCATCTGGAGCATCAGTTGGCGGCCGCAGGCGGGGTAGTCTGAGGTCGCCCGACTGAGCAAGTCAGCATGAACTTTGGCAGAGGGAGCACTGCCAATCCGACTGATGGTCTGTACCAGGGGGTCTTGTTGGGTTGCCAGAACCTCTTCTTGGGCAGTCGCCCTCTGTGCTTCCCGTTCCTTGGTCGGCTGGGAGTGCTGGGATTTGGTGTCGGGGGTCGATTGGCGATCACGCATGGCACACCTCTTATCAAAAGTAGGCTGACAGTTTCTCCAAGGGAATGAAAATTCTCCTCATGCCCTCTGGCTACTATTCTAGTATTCTATCACAAAGACGATCATTCCCAGTCTTGGTCATTAACAAGGTAATTTACCAAGTCTCCTAAGGTTTTTCCCTTACCAGCAATTAAGGGTGATGGTTAGCGACGTTTTGAGAGTTGGGGGGGAATTTCTTCTAGTATGGATATCCTAATTCGAGCCGATTTTAGAGGGGGAGGTTCGGTTAACCATCTTATTTGTCCGTTTTCATAGATAGCTTCGTATTGCATGGGTTGAGTGGCTGTTCATCATTAGCTTAACTACTTACTTTTGCTCGACTTTGAGAACTTTTTCTGTTACCAAACGAACCTCAACCGGTGCAAAGGGTTCAACCGCAACCGTCACCATGTAGCTGATCCCCGCTTTCATGCGCCCGTCAAGCGCCCCCCAAAAATCCCAAGCATTCGGGGTGCGTTCAGGTTGAGAAACCCAGGCGCGGAGAGGTAGAGATTGATTGGCTATTTGCCCCTTGAGGACTTCTGTTGGCAAAACTGGATAGCTCAATAAGGTCTGCAAAATATTGCCTAACAGTCGATGTTCATCGGCGACATCAGTTGTCCAAACGGTGATTAGATAGGATAAATCAATACGAGTGGGAGCAATTTTTTCGGTTCCTGTTCCTGTGGTTCCGTTGCGAGTGAGATAGCGCTCATTGTTGCGTAACTCGTGATTCTCGCGGATATCGTAGAGAAAACAATTAATTGTGGGCTTATTTGGCTTGGGATTCCAGTCGTCTTTGTTCGGCACTTCAAACTTAATATCGATCGCGTTGGGATCGAGAGGCACTTTTTGCACTAGCAATTCTTTAAGCGTATCGTCAAGGTTGTGGATCATTGAATTTCACTCCCTGGAAGTTCCATTTCTTCTGCACTCAAGTTGTGGGGCCAGTTTGGCTCCTTCAGCTTGGGATTGACAATTTTATTTTCAAAGTCGAGCCAGATGCGCCTGTCGTTGCGGCAATCGTAGGCTCGGCAAGGGATGGGGCGCTGGGAATGCACCGTACAGCCTAAACCTTGGCGATCAAAGTGGTGGCAATAGCCGTCCGCACCTTTGGCAATAACATAAGGTTGGCTCAACTCCCAGCGGATGACTCCTTCTTCGATGTCTTGGCGCGACAGGGGAAAAACCATTTTGCAGCAGGCAGCCTGGCACAAATGTACCCGATTTTCGCAGTCAATGGCGAAGGGTTGGGAAAAGGTATATTTATCTTGTTCTGGTTCCTGCAAGGAAACGCCCGGATCTTGCTGCAGGAAACGTTTGAGCAGTCGTTGGGCTACCTGCTTTTTCCTTGTGTCAATTTCGTCAAGATCGAGTAAGCCTTTTTCTGTCAGCAGTTCGATGAGCGCATAGACGAAGGAGGCGGCTTCCAGGGTGCGCCCTGCCGTGGCATTTGTGCGTGCATGGAGATAAGTTAGGCCCTTTGCCACCTCATGGTGTCGGGCAAGGTCATCAGGCATGGCTGGATTAATCCCGGTTTGGCTTTCTTGATCCATGATACTTGGCAGAACAATGGAGATGGATTTTTAATTGAGGCATTAGCTTGACAATGTTAGATTTAATTTGGCTTTCCCCTTTGGCTAGGAAATAGGGTGATGGGCGCACGCAATGCGCCCCTACGGCATATTTTTCCAGTTATTTTTGTTTAAATGGCAAAAACTCCTCCTCCCCAATCAGTCTTCCCATCTTCTGAAACTCCCGCTTGGTTGCTTGCAGTAGATGTTTCATCGTCACACACTGGCTGTTTTCTGCGGCGAGGAAGGCAGCCGCCAGGGCGATGTTGCGAATATTACCTCCTGCCAGCTTGAATTGCCGCGCCATGCCTTCGAGATCCACATCGGCTGCCAGGGGTGTCTGTTTGGGCCAGATGCGCCGCCAGATTTGCAGGCGGTAGTCCGCTTCAGGAAAGGGAAACTCGACAATGAAACGGATGCGCCGAGTGAAGGCTTCATCGAGATTCTGCCGCAAATTGGTGGTTAGGAGCGTCACCCCTTCGTATTCCTCCATTTTCTGCAACAGATAGGCAATTTCAAGATTAGCGTAGCGATCATGAGCATCCTTAACCTCGGAGCGCTTGCCAAAGAGGGCATCTGCTTCGTCAAATAGGAGGATGGCATTGGCACTCTGAGCGACGGTAAAAATCCGCTCTAGGTTCTTTTCCGTCTCGCCAATGTACTTACTGACCACTTGGGAGAGATCAATTTTATAGAGGTCAAGGTGCAACTCCTTGGCGATGACCTCCGCCGCCATCGTCTTGCCTGTACCAGGTGAGCCAGAGAAGAGGGCATTTAGTCCTTTGCCGAGGGAAAGTTTCTCCTCGAAACCCCACTGACCACAGACGAGGTGGTGGTATTTGACCTGATGGCAAATTTCTTGGAGTTGAGTTAGCCCCTCGGGTGGGAGGATCAGATCGTTCCAGGTGGAGCGAGGGGAAATCTTGCGGGCCAGGGAGGTCAAAGCTTGACCTGAGTGGGTACGAGCAGCAGCAAACAGGTCTTCTAGGGTTAAGGAACTAGAGGACTCCTGGGATGTCTGGGCTGCCTGCCAGCGGGCTTGCTGCTGGGCTGAGGCTACTGCATCACCAATTTGTTCAGGAGTCAGGCGGAAACGGTCAGCGAGGGTGTCTAGCTCCTTGGGCTGGGGGAGTAAAATGCCAGACTGGGAGAGATAGGCTTGCCAGTTGTCCCGACGTTGGGCAAAGTCGGGTAGGGGAAAGGAGACTGGAAGAATGGTGCGGGTGGAGCCGGGAATGTCTGACAGGTTTGGTACTAATCCTTCTAAGATGGCGATGCTGGGAAATCTGGCGATCGCCTGCAATAGGCGCTGATAGTTGCTTATCTGCTCTTGGGAACCCAGTGCGTCGATTCCCTCAAGATACAGCACCCCATCTTGAAACTGGGCTTCTCGCAAGAGCAGGGGCAAGATTGACTCTAGCTCGGTTTTCGCGGCGATCGCTGTGGCGATGTCTGCTACTAACAGCCTCATGTCTAACTTGAGGGCGATCGCTTCTGCTGCTTGGCGCTTTCCCACTCCCTGGGGACCGTGAAAGTGAAGGTGTAAAGGCTGATTGGCTTCCCTCGCCTGGAGTGCTAAGGCGAGCAAAGCTTGCTGGATTTTGGCATCTAACGACAGTGACTCTGATTCTGGAATCGGCTTAACTATCTGGCAGAATGTGGCCAATCGGGAGTCGAGTCCCTCCTGTCCCAACAGGTAACGGATTAGCTGCTCATCAGGCTTGAGGTAACAAGCAAGTAGGGGAGGCTGCACCTGATGGGGATCCGCCAACAGATGTAACAGTCGATGGCGAATTAGGGGCGCGTCTGGGGCAACCCGAGACCTTTGCCACAGCTTGGTTGGGGCTGAAGAACACAGCAGGTTAAGGGCGATATCTACTGTGGGTCGCCTGCGAGTTACGTCGTCCTGGAGGTAGGCGTAAAGCCTTTCGTAGCGCAGGTCGAGTTCGGGAGCGAGGGCAATTACCACTAGCGCTAGGTCGAAGACGGACAGGTCAAAGGTTTGCTTGAGCCGGGCTAGGCGGGATGCTTTGTCGGCTAACTCAGAAAAGGATGGCTCCCAAGCTTCTCCTCTGAGTTTCAGGACAGGATCTCCTGGTTGGCGCACTAACAATTGCTCGACATCTTCCTGAGTGATGTAAAGACCTTGATAGGCTTCAGTTGTTGGGTCTTTGGTATAGGTTGCTTGAGCGGCAACCACTGCTTTTTCTAGCAGTTTGTCTAACCACTGTAAAGCTGGTAATAGATTTTCCAACCAGGCTTTATTAGCCTCGATAACCATAATAAACACCACAGAGACACAGAGGACACAGAGTTTTTTGGTTGCTGTGTTAGTTCACTACTGGACTAGGAAAAGCTGAAATTAAATTGGTTTAGAGATGATTGCCATGTCTTATTTGTCTGAGTGTCTCTCAAGTTTATGGTGCGTTACTTCGTTAACGCACCCTACAAGATTAGCGATCGCACTTTAAGTTAAGATTGACCTTCTTGTATTTGGGGGGTTATCTTTTCCTCCCAATAATTATCTTCTAAACCTACGATAATCATTCGTCCATCTGCTTTTCAAAGATCAATATAGGCATAAAAACCCATAGTATCTTCACGATGGGTTAATATATATTGTCTGAGTTCATCTAGGCTGAGAGTGTCATAGTTGATGGGGTTCATGGTTCATATCCTCCTGTTGGTTTAATTTCAAGGCGATAAAGTCCGTAAATTATTAATTAGCCGAAACAGTCCACCTTAATTACTTCCTTGAATTTAATAAGCTTTTTGGCTTTGCGACTCTAACGCTTTGATTTTTTCGGTTAATACAGATATGGTAGTTTGTTGCTCTTGCAAGACTTTAGTTAATACGCCAACTATGTCCATAATACTCACTCCTTTTCGGTCAGAAGTTGACAACAATTCTGGTACATCGTCACGATATTGCCATTGAGGATAAATGGCATTACTTAAACGATAACATAGGTGATAAAGTCCTTGAGCCTGTTGATTTGTTGGAGTCATGTAGTCAAGATGTAAATTCTTAATTAATAGTTTAGACTCACTCAACAGATTCATTTAGTAATGGGCTATTTATTCTTTGGTTACGCCACCGACCCATCCTAAATTTACCAAAACCCAAATTTTTCCCATACTTTCACCATTTCCGTTGCCATTAAAACATTGCAGTGCTTTTCCCAAAGTATAACTGGGAATATTGGCTTTCATCGCACAACCAGGTGTAGAAGAAGTAGTTAAAAAATCTCCTGCATTTATAAAACCATTTTCGGTAGTAACTTTTGTTAAAACTCTCCCTGCTAGTGCTAAGGGTTTTAAGTCATCGCGATTAACATCTGTTGGATGACTTCCCCCTATGATTAAACCGGCGGTATTTGGATCGGAAATGACTCCTGCAACTTTAGAATCGTCAGGTTTATTGCTTTTTGCCAAAAGCACGCGATTATCTGGAGGATTTTCAATTACAACAACATCTCCAGGCTCGAGATCATCCTCAGTTTTTACAGGGGTCATTTCTGCAAGATCATCAGAACTACCAAATCGTAAATTACCACCAGCCCACAATGCTCCTACAGCTAAATCTTGATATTTGGTGCCATCAGCCCTCGATAGATATACCCACGTATTTGATTCATAATCTGGCCATCTTCCTAGTCTCCAACCTCCTTGACTCTGGGAAGAATCACCGCTACCAATCCAGCCATCATTGCCTCTAACATCAAGCTTATACTTGGGACTGGAAGTTCCAATACCAATATTTCCCCCTGGTGTAATGGTTAACCGATAGTCAGCAATACCAGTCTCGACAAAATTGAGAGCATTATTGGGAGCAATATTAATATGCCACTGACCGCGACCCGGAGAACCATCGATTTTGCTGAGATAGAGATGGCTGCCAAAACTAGACTGTGTTCCTTGGTTAATGTGGAAATTTCCATTGACCGTCAGGTTATCCTGAATTGTCAGCGCTCCGCTCATCGTATCCCCGGCTTTTTTAACTGCCAAGTCGAGGTTTTTTACAACTCCCGTTAAGTTTGAGCCATCTCCGAGAAATGAGGTAGCTTTGACATTGCCATTGACCTCTAATCTTTCGGTAGGAGCGGCGGTGGTGGCAATGCTGATATTGCCAGTAACAGTCAAATTATTTTGAATTGTCAGAGAACCTGTCATCGTATCCCCGGCTTTTTTAACTGCCAAGTCGAGGTTTTTTACAACTCCCGTTAAGTTTGAGCCATCTCCGAGAAATGAGGTAGCTTTGACATTGCCATTGACCTCTAATCTTTCGGTAGGAGCAGCGGTGGTGGCAATGCCGATATTGCCAGTAACAGTCAAATTGCCACTGACCTCTAACTTAGCCCCTGGGGTGATTGTTCCAATACCGACATTGCCATTACCCAGAATCGTCATTTTAGTAGTAGCGTTCGTCCCAAAACTCAAGGCATGGTTAGTTTTCGTACCGAGAATCATGGCTCCTGCTGGCGACCCCCAGCAGCCCTTCTCGTGGACAGACACTCGCCCATCAATCTTAGCGGTTCTAACCGATAATTTGGCATCAGTAACCCCTAAAAGATCGAGAATGCGGCTCCAACCTTCTGGATTTTCTAGGGTAGTAGTGCCGATGCCGACGTTGCCAGTAACCGTAAGAGAATCATTGATGCCGAACTGTTTAGGTCCCCCATAGAGCAAGCATGGCCAATCGCTTTCAGGAACGTTGTCTCTTCCCAGTTTTAGACTGCTGTAGATACCGACTTCATTTAAAGACATGATGATTACCTCCTTTTTTTATTAATAAGTAGTCGTGCAAAATTAATTTCCTAGTGAAGATAGGCAAAAGGCAAGAGGTAGGAGGCAAGAGGTGGTTAGATATGTGTAATTAATTTTGCTTAGGTACTTAGGAGTTGGGCAAAATCGCTAACTGTTGAGAACTGCCCTAGCTCTACTCTACTAATATAGCAGAAATCAGTGCAAGCTCAGGCATTTTAACGGCTATTGCTTGACAACGGGCTTGCAAGGCTTCTTGCTCAGCTTTTAGTTCTTTGAAAGCTTCCACAGTCAGGGCTTCAAAACCCATGATGGTCAGAGTTTTATAGCCATCAGAACTGTCACCAACCCATTCTGGAAATACGGCTGCCACCTCTTGCGCCAGGAACCCAATTTGAGTCCCGGTCAAATTTCCTTGCTTTTCTGGTTCTTTCCATTCATAAATTACTCCTCGCAGTTGCATCAGTTTCTCTAAAGCTTTCTCTAGGGGACGGATATTTTGTTTAAGTTCTGTATCCAGTCGCGGATACTCAAAAGGTATAGCTTGTGCGAGAAGAAGGGCAAACTGGTTGGCATCTCCACCCCGTTCAACCCATTCCGTCAAGTCTTTTACGTCCGAAGGAAGGTTGACAACTTTAATCTCTCTTGCCTTGCCGATTAAAGCCAATCCGACTTCTTTTAATTGGCGCTGTCCGGTGCGATCGGTATCGAGACAGAGAAAAACGCGCTTGCCCCGCAGTGCCTCGGAATAGTCCTCTCGCCATTGGTAAGGACCAAGGGGGTTAGAGGTAGCCGCCCAACCGACAGGGAGCCCCAATTGCCTAGCGGTGTCTGCATCCTTTTCTCCTTCTAAAACCAAGACAGTGTCGGCCTCCAGCACATCCGCTAGGTGATAGAGGACGATCCTGATACCCCCTAGATGCCAGCGCCATCCTCCTTGACCATCTGGGCAGCGTTCCCGAAAGCTTTTAGGATGGAGGCGAACGACTTGAAACAGCAAGTTGCCCTGCTCATCTGTGTAGTCATAGGTAGTGACAATTTGGCTGTGACTGGGTGGGGGCTCTTCCTGAGCAACTTTTTTCCAGGTAACGCGCCGCTTTTCTTCAATTGCGAGGTCAGGCAGTAACTCGTCAAACTGCTTGGCTTGCTGGATTAAGAGAGCAAACTGGTCAGCTTGCCCGCCTTTCTCGACCCATTCCGTTAAGTCTTTGACTCCCGGAGGCAGGGTAATTACTTTAATTTCTGTTGCCTTATCCCGCAAAGCGAGTCCGACTTGCTGTAAGTGAAGTTGTCCGGGGCGATCGGTATCGGGACAGATCAACACACGCTTGCCGACCAAAGCCTCTGAATATTGAGTCCGCCACTGACCCGAGCCAAAAGGACTGGAAGTGGCAGCCCAACCAGCAGGAAGCCCTAATTGCACAGCCGTCTCTGCATCTCTCTCTCCTTCAAACACGATCGCTGTGTCGGCATTGAGAACATCTGGCAGGCGATAGAGAACTGGCCACACCCCTTCCAGATTCCACAGCCATCCCCCTCGACCATCAGGGCGGCGCTGTCGGAAGGTTTTGGGCTGGAGGCGGACGACTTGAAACAGCAAGCGGCCTTGCTCGTCCGTGTAGTCATAGATCGTAAGGATTTGGCTGCCGATGGGCGGTGGATGTTCCATAAGATTCTCTGAGATTGTTCCTTTCAAGCCCCGTCACTCTAGAGCGTCCCGACTGCTAGTTGTCGTTCGAGTTCTTCACACCGTTTTTTCAGGGCTTCATTTTCTGCTTTTAACTCCTTGAGAGCCTCGACAACCAAGGCTTCAAACCCTCTGATGCTTAGGGTCTGATAGCCGTCGGCATCTACCCCAATCCATTCGGGAAACACGGCTTCTACTTCTTGAGCGATCAGCCCCATCTGCGGTCCGGTCAAGTTTCCTTGTTTTTCTGGTTCCTTCCACTCGTAGGATACGCCCCGCAGTTGGAGGAGTTTATCTAAGGCTCCCTCTAGGGTACTGATATTCTTTTTGAGCCTTTCATCAGAGGAAATGCCCCAAGCCCCTCCGCCTGGTTTGAAGGCATTGCCTGTAACCGTCAGATTGCCGCTAGTGGTGTCAACCAAAAGCCGCCATCCCGGCTGGCCAGTGCTGCCCCAAAAACCGACCGAATTCTCATTGAATAAGCCGATGAAGGCAGTATCAACTTCACCGTAATAGGCGTTGACGCTGGAACACCAGATGCCTGCGGTAAGAGAACTGTTACTAATTTGTCGCAGCCGCATTCTGCCCCGGCATTCTAACGACTCATTCGCGCCGATATTGTTGTTAATAGTCAGTCCATTGACTACAGTTAAGGTGTTAGCGGTGAGACTGCCATTACCCGTAAGGGTCCCCCCACTGATGGGCAAAGCTCCTACCTGGGCGGCTGTTGTATTGTGGGGATTATCTGTACGGGCTGAATGAGTTTCGCCAATGGTGATGCGTTTGTTGGTATTATCTGGGGTGAGGGTAATAGCGTTTGAGGAGACTAAATCCACATTGCCGCCGGGATTGTTCACCCCGTCGATGCTGACTAACGCTCCTACTTGTGCGGCAGTCGTGCCATGCGGATTATTCGTGTTATTGGCGTGATTATTAACGAGGGCAGTTACCTCGCTATCGCGGGCAATTGCTGGGTCAATTCTCGCCTCATTAATCACCCCTGTACTCGCATTAATCTGAGTAACAAGGCGGTTCGTTCCTCCCTGATTATCAATTAGGGCGGCGGTTGTTTGGTGGGGGTTATTGGTGTTACTGGTGTGGCTATCCAACTCAGTCCCATCGGCAGAAACATCCCGACCATCCACTGTCCCAGTCACTTCCAGATTACCAGCAACTTTCAGGTTACTTTGTAAATCGGCTCGTCCGGCGGCTCCTAAACGCATCCGGGACCATTGGGAGGGGTCAACATTAGTATCAGTTAAAGTGAGACTACGGGCTTCTAAATCGCCAGCAACAACCCCAGCAGCACGCCGCCGATTGACTCCCTCTCCTTCATCGGTGGCTGTAATTTTGCCCTCAGAGTTCACTGTCACCCGCCCCAAGATTAATTGCAGACTCAATTGATCAGCGGAAGGGGGATTTTCACTTATATTAATGGTGGGGATTTCTTGTACGCGGGTAAAGCCTTCTACTCCCGTTTCATTCGTCTTATCGACTAGCTCATCCTTGTAGGCGATAGTAACATAGACCGTTTTATTAACAAAGCCAGATAAATCTTTATTAGCTTTCTCCACTAGCACAATCTCTCGTCCCTTACTGTCAATCGCCATGCCTTCAGCAATTTCTATCTGGGACGAACCAATAGTATATTGTAATTTTAAGCCATCGGCGATGCCCCAAGTGTGGAGATTCTCATTGTGTCGCCGTCTCATCTCTAGGTGATAGGTTTGTTCCTCAGTAAAATCGGGGGCTCGCAGGAATTGCCCGTTAAAGTAATTTAAGCGTTTGATTGGGTTAGCCATCTTTCGTCTCCTTGGGTAAGTTTAGATTGCAGTACAGATAGTGTTAGGTCGGTTATCTTCAAAGCGGATCTAAAAGAGTATCGATGCCTACAGTGGAATTAACATCAATCCGAAATACAGGCGTTACTACCGTAATCGGTTGGCGATAGTCAGTATGAGCCGGTTTTTGTAAATCGACAATAGCGGTGACAATCTCTTGCTGTTGCTTGCGCCGTTCAGGATTGGCCGTTGGCAAAACAATTTGCACCCAAAAGAAGAAGGGAGCGCCACCATCAAGGATGGTATCTTTCCCAATAGTAGCATGGACACCTACCTGAAATGGCGCGTTCAGTTCATTGACCTGCACACCAACATCAGATGTC
Organism: Microcystis sp. M44BS1; assembly: GCF_020244875.1. NCBI lineage: Bacteria > Bacillati > Cyanobacteriota > Cyanophyceae > Chroococcales > Microcystaceae > Microcystis > Microcystis sp. M44BS1. The sequence goes on along the minus strand of NZ_JADBVM010000063.1, from coordinate 10,216 downwards.
GTCTGTACCCCTGTCTGGGTATAAATAATTAAAGCTTCTTCTAAACCGCGTTTAGTGCCTCGCAGCCGATACAATTGAGTTGCTCTAGCAATTAACAGTCGTTTCTTATTTTCTTCCCAATCATCCCGCAGAGTCAAGGCTACCCAACTAGCCAGCCAAGGTAAGAAGTCGAAGTCTTTGTCCCTGGGGTCGCTGGGAGCGCGTTGAGAGGCACTCAAGTTGGCTCCAGCCTCAAAATACCGATACACTCCCGCTAACTGGGTTGTTCCGCTACTAGCTGGATTGAGTAGCTTGTCTAAATCGGTAATGTTTCCTCCCCCCAGAATTTCTTCTAGACCCGGTTGGGGGACTTCTAGGGATACTTCTCCTAAACCAAGGATAATTCTTTCAAAAGCCAGTAGGAAGCGACCGAGAAAATTCGGCTGGTTAGCTTCACTATCTTCTTGAAAAATAGCCGGTAGGTAATTTAGTAAACTACTCGCCTGTCCAGTTCTTTCATTAATTGTCATAAAATCCCCTCCAGAAAAAATTGTTTGATCACTTACTGGCTCAACCAGTAATAGCTGAATTCACCTCAACCAGTGATCGCAAATCAATCACTTCTCCTGCTTTGATTAACAGCCATCCCCCTTCTTGGTTGCGATCGCTGGATAATTGAATAGAAGTAACCTGAGCAATACCAGTAATAATTGTTGCCAAATTTAATTCAAGAGAATTTGTCTCAAGATACTGAGAATCTACTAATTGCAAGCTACTTAGTTTGATTGTTTGGTTGTCGGTAACTTCAATTTTTATGTCAGTTACACCCAGCGGATTTAGTTCGTGAATTGTGGGATATAAAGGATGAAAGAAAGCTCTGGTTTGGCTTTTAATTTCTCGCTTCAGTAAGTCGAGATTTGCTCCAGAAGCAGCCCTAACTTTAATTGTTAACTGCACTGCCAAGAAATTAGCACTAGGTGCGATAACAATCTGGGATAATTTAAGGCGATTTACTGGCAAATAATGATCATACAGCCGCAGTCCAATCGGTTCTCCCTGATCGTTCCAGATAGTATCTGTTGCTAGGCAATGTTGATCTTCTGGCTGGCACTCGCTGACAAGTAGAACGTCTGTTAAATAATCAATTCCGTCAATTTTTTCTAGTAATTCATACACCTCCGAGACGTGAACATCTCGACTAAAAGGCCAGTTTTCCGGGTCAAGGAATTGCTGCATAGCTTTGACGATGCCGTTGCTGACTGTCTCAGTGAGTACATCAGAACGACGAGCAACGAGAATTTCTGCACTGACAGGAGTATAACTTGGTCCGACAACCGACAGGCGAGTAGTAAGGATAGACCGTTGCTGAAGATATCCCTGAAGTGCATCTCGTAGTAGAGTCGTTGGTTGCGGTCCTAATTGATTGGCACTGTCACTATCTTTATCAGGTAGAATCAGAACACTAACATAGTTAGGTTTACTTTGCTTCTTTTCTTCTTCCCTCCCTGCTCCTAAATAGCGTTGCGGAACACAGTAAGCGCGTTTAATTTTTTGGCTCACTTTTGAGGGTAAATTTTCTTCTTTTACCTCTAAATTAGTAGTATCCCACCATTCTTTGCATCGGTCTTTAAGAGATTTTTCAAGTAATTTGTCCGCCTTTTCTTCTTGCTGCATCTGCACTAACCAGATGTTAAATTTTTGCTGACTTAGGGTTTCGTAATCTTCAGCCGTTACTGCTCGATATTCATCCCGCAAATTTAAAACAGCATCCTGGATTTCTTGTGCTAAATCCTGATTTTGATCGGCAACCCAATCAGGTCCATTAAGCAACCGCAAAAATGTTCGCAAGTTATCATCAGTTATTCGATTTTGCCGATACAGCAACATTTCCGTCAAGTAGGCAAACATTTCAATCAGGGTAATGCCGGGATCGGAGGGATTATAATTTGTCCATTCCGGGGCGTAGTTAGGAATCAGTCTGAGGGCTTCGGCAACAAGATCCTCATAAGTGCGGTCATCTAAGTTAGGCAATTCTAAAGGCATGGTAAATAATTCACAATTTAATTAATTTTCAATCTTCAAAAACTGCAAGCTTCCTCAAGATTCCTCAAAAAATAGGCTGATGGTGTGAGTACCAGAATAGACTAAGAAACGGCCGGTCTTTCTTATCGCCTCAACCTCCTGAGAAACCCTGCCATCATCGACCAGGAGGCGGCGAATATAACTGACACCCGGGACGGCTTCTAATAGGGCATAAAAATCGGATTTGTAGGGTTCGCGTCCAAAATCCCAGCCATTGCCATCTAATCCGCCCGTCAGGGGGTGTAAAAATTGCTCTAGGGTTGCTTTAACTGCTTGTTCGACAGCACTGGCTCCTTCGAGTGAACTCAAAGCAATTTCGACATTAACGCTTACTGGGATATAAGGAGGCCCAACCACCAGAATCTCGACAGTTGGACAAGCACGCGCTCTGAGAAACTTTTCAACTCGGCTAATCAGTTCCAGACTTGGTAGAGGCTTGAGCGCCTCAGAGCGCGGTACGATGATGATGCTGGTTGTTCCCCGTCTAGGTGCTTGCTCAGGTGGATCTCCTAGCCAATGTAGAGGTAGGCATTTCGCCCTTGCCACCTCTGGGGAAGCCAGTTTTGCTAAGTCTTCGTAATCTTCTAGGGTGACGGCGCGATCGCGGTGACGGATAGTTTCAGGGAGGCGATCGCGCAGGGATTCCAGGGTCTCTGCTTCTGCTCCACCCACCGCCGCTTGTAAGTTGGTCACTTTCTCGATGTAGGGAACTGTGGTCTTCAGTTGCACAATACTATCAACAGGTTTATTCCCCGCTTTGCCACCGCCTGTCTGATACCGCGCTATCCTTAGATTACCAGTTCCCAGAGGCGGAATCAGCCCGTTGCGTCCGTTACCAAACCGAATTTTGCCCGTAAGCTGGTCGAGGACGTAGTGGCGATCGCGCGAAGTTGAGCCATAAAAATCAGGAACTTGCTGCCATTGTACCCAGACTTCTCGAGAATTGGGAATTGGGGTGATCGGGTTGCTATTTCCTGGCAGTTTTAGTCTCTCTAGCTCTAGTTCTGAAGGTTTTTCTGGTTCTCTGACCTCCAATTGTGGGTTTTGCAGGACGGGAAAGCGAGTCGTTTGGAAAATTTGATTTTCTGACCCGTTACTAGAACCTAAAATTTCCTTGACAATCGTGATCGTTTGGCTGGCAAAAGTTGTATTGAGGGCCAGGTTGATGATTCTAGGTTCAATGAGATAGTCTCCTGTTTCCCACTGTACCCGTAACCAGTAACGTTCCGATAAGTCAAACTCGGCTTTAGTTTGACAGTCAGCCGGAACCAAGAATTTAATTAATCCTGAAAGGGTGAAATTTTCGCTGCCATCATCGACCGTAAGTTTGGACCAAGCTTGTCCATTCCAATATTGCCAAGATAACCGGACTGGCGACATTGGCGGTAGTTGGTCTGCCACAAAAGTTTCTAAAGTAGCAGTATAAATAGTAGCAAAAGTATCAGGACGGCTCAGGCGGAGGAAAGCAATATCTCGGTTTTCCTGATTGAGATCTTCGGGAATAGTAATCTGCACTTTTAAGGATTTTATTTCCCCAGGAGCAAGAGTAATTGAAGTCCCTTCCTCTGAGATTGTCGTCTCCCAATTATTGCCCCAAATTTCCACTCGCCAAGTGACTGATTGATCCGTATCATTTGTTACCCATATAGGATGGGTGACTATTCCGGTTGTCGCAACTTGACGACTGTAGGGGGGAGAAAGAGGGATAAATTTTTCCCCATATTTCAAGTCTGCTAAGGAGACAAAAAGACTCAGAGGACGATTGGGGAAATTGGAGCGAGTTGGCGGAAGGGTAAATCCTAGATATAACGAAGGATGAGATTCTGTGAGGGCTTCAAAAGGAATAAATGGTTGTTCTTTCTGTTGAATGTAGGTAAAGTTATTGTAGGTCTGACAGGCAGATAGGGACTGAGTAGCGTTATATGTATAAGTTAGGGTTAGGGATTTGAGCAAAGGGGGAGAAAGGGTGTTAGAGATTAACCATACTCCTGTCCCCACGGGATGAGGCGATTGTAGGGATTCTGTCAAAGTTAGGCTATTATTTGAGGTATTAACAACCCCGATAGTTCGGATTTCCTGAGTGTTAGTTCCAGCGGCAATTTGTATGCGATCGCCTGGCATAAACCCCCGGCTACTGTTGACGATAATTTGCTCAGTGCTTTCCCTAATTTCTTGTCTGAGGGTAGTAAAGGTAGGGGGTTGAGAGGAAATACCCGTGCCATAGTTTCCCCGAACAATCCGCACGCGAATCCAATAATTAGTCTTGCCATTAACTTCACCTAATCCTATCTGATTGGGCAAGGTAAAAGTGATTGAGCCACTTTGGGTGAATTTGGCAGTTGCTGGACTACTGGAAGTTACTAATAATGGCTGCCAAGTCTTACCATCCCAGGCATCGAAGGCTAATTCAACTTCATTTTCGCTGTTGACGGGGACAGTTTCATTGAGGGTGATGTTGACTGTTACCCTAGCTCCGGCTTTGGAAAAGACTTCCTGACTAGCTAGGTATAGAGTATCGCTGAGGCGGGGGTTTTCGCCAAAGGGAGAGAAGTCTTTAGTTAGGTCGAGGGGTGAAGAATTAATAAAACCGAGATCGGGTAGTAAATTAGACTGAGTAACGCTCACGCTCGCTGTAATCCCTTGAATTTTCGGTAAGGGAGGAGAACCAGGGATTAAAGACTGATTGAGCGCAACTTTCAGCCAGGACGCTTCTACGCCATTGATGATTTGTTTAACGGGAACGGGAAAGTTAGGAATTGATACTTGCCAACTTTGGTTATTTTCTGAGATATTACTGACCAATTGACTGATTTGCCGCCAATCTTGACCATCCCAATAAGACCAAGTCAAGGGGAGTCCTGCTAACCTCTGAGCCTCCTCAGATTGAATTGTTAAGGTGGCGGTTTTAGCAACTGGTAGGGTGAACAGGTCGTCGCAAGCTAAGTACAGGCTGTGTTCGACTCCCGCATCGCCATGAAAGACAAAACCCGCAGTTGCAGTTTTGGTCGTCAGCCACCCAGTGCGATCGCTCCAGGTATCCTGCTGCGGCTCCCGCACAAATACGGAGGTGAGTTGAGCGGCGGTAACTACTAATTCCGCTTCTGTTTCAAAGATGACTGGGGCTTTTTCCCCTTCCGCTGGGGGAGCGGCTACCTGAGTTCCCACTGGAACCACTACATCCACTGTAGAGCCAGCCGCCAAAGAAAAGGTCAGGGGAGTGCGAGCGGCTTGAGGTGGGAGGCGGGAGGCTCCTAACAAGTCCAGGAATGCCAAGAAATTCTTGTCCGGGACTTGGTTCAAGCGCTCGATGATAATTTCGGCAAAGCGGGCAAAGGTGCCAATCAAGACGGCACTGATAGTCCCCTTTTTCGGCAGTCTCTTGCCTGTTACTGGATCTATTTCAGATTCCTGCCAAGTGGGTGCATATTCAAGCAGTAATTCCTGCAACTGCTGGGTAATCTCAGTTGCTGTGCGCTTGTCAATTTTCGGGGCTGATTTAACCATTGAATTATGAATTATGAATTGGGAATTAGAAGATTAGCCGATGATCAATCTAAAATCAAACAGGATTCTCAGGATTTTAGGATTTTCAGAATTTGAGAATTTTAGGATGATCAATATAAAATCTAAAATCTAAAATCTAAAATTCATCAACCGGCACTCCTTTCTAAATAAAACGGATAGACGAGATTAAAAACGTTATTACTTGCTCGCACCTGATATTCAATACTGATGAGCAGTTTTTCTCCGTCGCTGTCGGATTGGGGAATCACTTGAACGTCTAGTACATCAATGCGAGGCTCGAACAAGAGCAAAGCTTCTCGCACTTGTTGGGAAATTTTGCCAGCGGTGGCTGCCGTATTCATTTCAAAAACGAGGTCGTAAATCCCACAGCCGAAATCAGGGCGCATCACGCGCTCGCCCTTAGCCGTTCCCAGAATGATCCAGATGGACTGACGGACGCTTTCTTCGTACTTTGCCCATTTGAGCGCCCCCGAATCCACCTGAATGGGGAATCCTACGCCAACACCTAAAAAAGATTTCTCCATCTCCATCCTCCCCTTAACCAATTAAGACAGTACCGACAGCAATAACCTGTCCTACGGGCAAATCGGCTGGATCATTGCACGTCTGGGCTGTATCGCTGTTGCGCGCTGCCATTTTGCCGTTGATCTTGACGGTTGGGCTACCGATTTTAATAGTAGCTTTGTTGGCGGGAGGGTTCTGGAAGGCCGTACCAGGAGGGGTAGGGATATGGGGCGGGGTGTTGTCCGCCGTGCTGTCCACGGTGGCGGCTGCCATCCCCATAATCTTGACATCTGCACTGAGGTTGCCGTTGATGATGCCAATAAAGGGGTGGGGAAGGGGAGTCGGAACTGGTGGTCCCGGCGGTGCTGGCACCATGACAATGTGGGTGTCGGTGGCAATAATTTGGTCGCCTTGTTTAGCTGCGGGTTGTCCCATAATGGATTTTAGATTTTAGATTTTAGATTTTGGATTTAAAACTAATTGAGGTTGATAGTTGCGCCTTTAAGATTCATGGTGGCGCTGGCTTTGATATCCATGCCTGCACCAGCTTCTATTTTGCTGTCGGCGGAAGACTTAATTTCGATTTTTTGTGCGTCTAGTTTGATCGTACCTTTAGTAGCAGAAAGGGTAATGTCTTTGTCAGCAGTAATCGTAATTGTGTTATTAGATGTATCGAAAATTAGGCTGTTATTGCCACTTTTATCGATAATCTCAATAGTTTCTTTGCCATCTTCATCATTGAGACGAATGGCATGACCGCTGCGAGATTTGATCAACCGCAGGTTATTTTTCCCGTCGCTATTATTAGCTGGAGGTGCATCTTTGCCATTCCAAAGAACCCCCAAAACGTAAGGAAACCGCGGGTTTCCCTGCTCGAAACCTACCAGAACTTCATCATCTACTTCCGGGAGAAAGTAGATCCCTCTTTCTTTGCCGGCCATTGGGGCAGCAATTCTCGCCCAGTTGCTTTCATCTTCATCTTTATCGCTAAGCCAGGGAAATTTCAACTTGACTCGACCTAAGTTATCCGGGTCTTTATTGTTGGTAACTATACCTACGACCACTCCGAAAATACGACCAGCGATCGCTTCCCTAGTTTCCGTATCTACTGTCACCTCAAAGAGATTCATATTGCATTCCTCCGAATTGTAAAATAGGTGAAGTAACCGCGAGGTCCGTAGCGATGGCTGGCCGCGGTGACGTAATACAGTCCACTAAATCGCTCCCCAATACCATCGATCTCAATGACTTTACCAGCCCGTACTTGGGTATTACCCCGACAAATGCCTTGACCAGTAATCAATCCCAGTACCTCCCGATTGAATTGAGCTTTAGCAAATTGATCAGCCTCAGCTTGACTGGCAACGGGGCGATCGCTAATGCCTCCTATCCCCTCACCGAAGGCACTCTCACTAAGCTTGGCACCACTCGACTGTCCCCCCATCGTCGAGACTTCATCCCCTGCCTTAGCCTGTCCAAGAACTTTTTGCTTGTCCTTGGCACTCCAGCCGCGCACTGACACCTGGTTCACCTGTCCGAGAGAGGAGAGGCGGGGAGAAAATTCCAGCAGGTTATCTTCCAGAGTCAGGGTTAAGACGGCGCTACTGGCATTCCCTACCGGGCGGAACAAGAGGGTTTTGTCCTCTACTACTACCTCATACTGGAGCTGCCGCGCTCGTGCTTGCAAGAATTCCAGATCGGTCTGGTTAGCCTGCATAATATAGTCATGGGTGACTTGGCTATCTTCGGCTTTGGCAGTAAGTCCTCCTTCACTGGCAATTTGAGCGGCGATGTCGCTGTCTTTTTTCTGGAGGAAAGTACGAGTCTTGCGTCCTCTTTGTAGTCGGTGGCGGCGATCGTAACCACGCACGATCAAGCTAGGCAGGCGATTAATTGTAAATTCTGGTTCTAATCCGGTGATTTCTCCCTTAATTAAGGTGGCCACTTGGCTCCCATAACCCAGTTTAACCTCTACTTCAGTACCAAGAGCAAAAAGAGCGTCATCGAGTAAGGAAATCTGACTATTCTGAGTTTCAAGTCCAGTCAGTTCCACTGTGAACATACTGGGTAGAGTTAGGTCATCCTCAACGGTGATGCTAATAACCTGAATTTCTGTCTCAATTGGCAGTGGTGAACCGCCAATTTTCAGAGCAAAACTCGGTAACAGCAAATTTGGCGTACTCGTTGTCGGCATTATCGATAATTCTCCTGATTTTAGATTTTAGATTAGTTTTTTCCCCGTTTTCTGTTCGCTGCCATATAACTCTGTCACCTGCCCAATTCCCAATTCATAATTCATAATTCATCAACGTAGTTTCGGAATAATTAGAGGATTGCTCACTTTTAAATGGCGCGGATCGTCTAGATTATTTGCTTGGGCGATAATGCGCCAGAGATTGGGATCTCCATATACTTCCGCCGCTAGGCTGCTTAAAGTGTCTCCTCGCTTGACTAGGCGTGTCGTTTGTTCGGGATCAGTTTGTTTGAGGTCTTTTTCTCGATCAATCCATTCAGTAAAAGTCACTGTCAGCCTAGCGCGTAGGGGTTTGCCATCACTTTTGAAGAGGGTAAAGTTCTGCACCAAGTTAGTCACCACTCCCACAAAAGGAAACTCAGGAGGATCGAGGGGATTTCCCCAAGACAGTTTACAAATTGGCGGTTGCTGAGGATTAGCATCTCGTTCAATGCGCGTCAGCTTGACAATTTTATTGGTGAGTTGGCGCACGTCATCTACTGGCTTACCCTCAACGGGTTCGGTCACGTCAAAAAACAGTTCTAAAGCAAGGGTACGACTTCCTCCTCCCCCAAACTGCAAAACTGGTGCATTCAAGTTTCTCTGAGTGGCAGATTGAGTTGTACTTGCTGTTGAGGCTGAGGTATCAGTAGATGATTGACTCCAGGTGACTGGTTTGGTAATTGAATAAGCAGTCGGATTGAATTGCACCGTAATTTCTGGCAGCTTAGACGGTGGTAGGGGTTTAATCGTTAATTTGGTAGGCGTTTCTAGTACCATTGGCTTATCCCTCGACGTTCACGTTCAACGGTTAACTGGCGAAACAGCAGACGGCTGACTTGTTCGGCAATGTCTGCCACATTGACTACCGGAGTCTGGTTTGCTGTCTGAGCGATCGCTGGTATAGCAGAATTTGATGGCATAGCTTCCATCTCGGAAGCCGTATTTGACATCTGACGCAGGATATTGGGACGATTGGGATTGACTGGGAGACTGACTGACGGCAAAGAGGAGTTAGTATAGCCGTTGTTGGCAGCGGAGAAAACTGTCCTCGCTGGTTCACTGGTAGTTTTACGCCAAACCAGATTGGTCGGGACTGAGAGGTTTCCTGGAACCTCTCTAGAGGGAATTTCTGGGACGACGGCGATCGAAGTTGTTGCTAATTCGGAGTTAACGGCGGCAATATCTCTATTTGCTTGATTTCCTGACTGTTTTTGTCCTCCGATCGCCTCTCTGTGTATTGTACCTGAACCTGTTGTTAGTCGGTTAGATTCTTTATCTAGCGATTGTAAGCTTTGCCGCAGCAACAAGGGGGTTGCTGTGCTTAAATTGCTTACTTGAGGTTGTCCTAATTCAACTGAGGTAACTTTTGTTTCTCCTTCTGTTGACGCAACTATTGCCTCTGATTGGTCTAAAATGGCTGCTGATTCTGAGTTAGAAGTGGAAGTATTTATTCTTTCAGTAATTGTTCTCAAAGGTAAAGTAGATTCTTCCGAAGTAGCTGTTAAAGAATCTATCTTTTTTTCCTCAGATGTTTCGTCTGGTTGCTGCCAGTTTTTTCTGAATACTAAAGGGTTGGTTATTGCTTCGTTACTAACTAAATACTGTTCTTGTTCAATAGCATTAACTTTTGTCTCTGGTTTGAGAGATATTTCTGCTGATTCTGAGTTAGAAGTGGGAGTATTTATTCTTTCAGTAATTGTTCTCAAAGGTAAAGTAGATTCTTCCGAAGTAGCTGTTAAAGAATCTATCTTCTTTTCTTCAGATGTTTCGTCTGGTTGCTGCCAGTTTTTTCTGAATACTAAAGGGTTGGTTATTGCTTCGTTACTAACTAAAGACTGTTCTTGTTCAATAGCATTAACTTTTGTCTCTGGTTTGAGAGATATTTCTGCT
>NZ_JADBVM010000062.1:0-6437 GCF_020244875.1 Microcystis sp. M44BS1 | reverse complement strand
ATTGGCTGATCTACTGATCCTGATCTTCACGATTAAACCAGCCTGTAATATCAACGAAGCCGTCGTCTTTGTAATCAACAGGATTAAAGTTTGCTTCTATGTCAGCTTGTTCTATATCATCAACATAGGGAATCAGCATCTGGAAGAATTTAAACCACTCTTCCCGCATAACTTCGCGGACGCTTTCCTTGATGATGGTTTTGAGCATTAGAGCATCTAAGGTGTTTGCCGGCTCCATATATTTTCCTCCAATCTACTCAAGAAAACGGGTTTCTTACAGCAGTTATCTTAATGATCAGGTAGGCAGTTTTCGTTTTGGGGAGTCGGTGGTCGATACCAAATTAGGTTACACTTCATCTTGATGAGCAATATTGTAACAATTTTTTGAGGCTCAACTAAGTCATTAATGTAAATTCTCAGAAGTAAAATGTAGGCTGCGTTATACGGCGACAATCTTGGCTTTTACTTAGGAATAACAATCCGTCGTAACGCACCAACGACGAGACATATTAAAAGTAGAATAATACCTAATTATAGATAAAAATCGGGCTAAAGCCTCGCAACAAACCTGATTTTATGACAAGGTTTGTAGTTGCGCTTCAGTGATAAACTCTGGATGTTTGAACAATCAATTAAGGTTATTAATTACCTCCTAACGAATCTAAATATCGCTGATAGGCTTGTTTTTGTTCTTCCTCTGAGAAATACTGTAAAGCAGGATTTTCGGTTAACCACTCATCGAAAGAGAGGATATTCACTGCTTGAGATTTTGAGTACCTTTGATAAGCTTCTCGTTGTTCTTGTTCGGAAAAATGCTGTAATGCAGGGTTTTGATTAACCCATTCTTCAAAGGTTAATACTTGGGATGTGCTGGAAGGAGGTTGTGGTTTGGGGGTTGGAGTTTGAGGAGTCGGAGGAGTTGGAGGAGTTGGATTGGAAAATGATTGGTTGTTGTGATGATCCTCCTCTGTGTAAGAATACCAGTAAACATTTTTGTCTTCTACTTTGCTTAAGGAAGCAACTTTTTGCCATCCAAATCCTGTTTTTCCCACAAAAAAACCAGAAATTAATAGCATATCCTCTTCTGCTATTTTATGTCTGATTTCTGACATAGCTCTACTTCTTTCAGTTGAATTACGATGTGACCATTCTTGGCTTAAATCTTGAGCCATATCTCTCGCTTCTTTCAAGTTAGCTAAATTAATTAGGAAAACCCATTACTTCACTTCGTTTACCCAAAAAAACCATTATTGCAGTGATACTGTGCAAACCACCAGAATAAGCACCCACTTTGTAGGGTCTTAAATCTAAACCAAATCTCTTAAATTGTTTAAGAGTATTGTCTAAAATATAGACAATACCTTCAGGATATTCTGTTCGCAAAGCTTCTTTTATAATCCAAGTGTAAGCATTTGATATTCTGCCAGCAATAATTCCCGATTTAGAGGATTTATAGAGCCAACTAAAAAATACAATCGTAGTTATAACTGAAAATAAGTTTGTTAGATCATCAGAAAGATTGCGCGAAATAATATCATAATTCTCTTGAGAGACTTCAATTATTAATTCCACAACAAACAGTATAACAGCACACATAAACCAAATAAACGGATAGGAAAGAATAATGACTAGAATAAACAAAAAAGCGCGAAATGGTGTTTGAAAGATGTATTCTGGAGTTAAGACTTGATTTTTCATGATTACCTCTTTGCAGACTTTATTGCTTGATATTGAGATAGTCTCTAGCTTTATGTGTGAATTGACTTTTTTCATCCTAATGTAAGAGGATTTCCGGGTTTTCGTCCTCTTGATGATTCTGGTGTTGATGGGTTAGGATCTTCATCATCATCATTGGCATCATCTTCTGGATTATCATTATTGTCATCATCAGTAGCTTCTTCATCCGTTACTTCAGACGTTGATGGTTTAGAATCCCCATCATTAGAATCTTCAATTTTAGAACCTGGCGATGGTGAAAAATCTCCTAGCGAACCGCCTCCATCAGTACCTCCTTTTTTAGTGCTTTTATCTTCGTCTCCGTCTTCCTTTCCTTTATCTTCGTCTCCGTCTTCCTTCTCCTCATCTGTTGGTTCATTTTCAGGAGTCTCAGATTGTTCTGATTCTAATTGCGCTAAAGCCTCCTCATCTGTTGGTTCATTTTCGGGAGTCTCAGATTGTTCTGCTTCTAATTGTGCTAAAGCCTCCTCATCCGTAGATTCATTTTCGGGAGTCTCAGATTGTTCTGATTCCCATTGCGCTAAAGCCTCCTCATCAGTTGATTCATTTTCTGTAGTTTCAGATTGTTCTGATTCTAATTGTGCCAAAGCTTCATCATCAGTTTGTTCTATTTCTGCTGAATTTTCTAAACTTTCAGAAGACTCTTGACTTTCTGTTATCGATCTGCTTTCGATATTCATATAATTTTAAATTTTGGTTAATAAATTAATAATTTAGGAAGGTTTAGATGATTGGATAACGTAACTGATAGCTTGAGGATTATCAACTCGTTGAGAAGCATCAAGAATTTCAATACCCACTATTTTCCCCTCATCATTATAGTCAAAAATCATGCCGTTTTCGTCTTCATCACTTTCTGCGATTGTAGTTTCACAAAAGATAATGTTCATTATATCTACTTCTGGATCATAAATAATTTTCATGGCTTTCCCCAATACTTATTAATTTTACTCGTTCGGTAGGCTGTAATCACTTCTATTGGTTCTCGATCACTCTCAACAATAAGTCGTAAGAGGTATTCTTTACCGTCTCCAAAGTCTAGGCGAGATTGATAAACCTTTCGATTATTATAACCCGATACTATCTGTTCTGGATTGTTGAGTACCGATTTTACTAATTCTGGGGGAATATCCCGTTTTTCCATTTCTTGTAAAACATGGTCTTTCAATATATATTCGGTTTCTTCTAGTTGAGATTGTTCTTGTTCCCATTGTGCTAAAGCTTCATCATCATTTTGTTGTATTTCCGTTAAGTCTTCTGGATTTTCCGAAGAATCTTGACTTTCTATAATGCTCATAGGCTGTTACTTCCTAGTCAATCAAACATCTCTGATATGCTTGTTGTTGTTCTTCTTCTGATAAAACCTGTAAGGCAGAATTGTGATTAATTTATGCTTCTCTATTCTTCATAAATTACCTCTTTAAAAGACTTGATAAAAATATTTTTACGACTTTGATTAATAGCATTGATTCCACATCGGTGTGCTACTTCTTGAGTATAACACCAAGCCTTATCCAAATAATTCTCCTCCCGAACATTAGTTACATTTAAAACAAGTCTAGCAAGATTTTTCATGGGATCAGTCTTAAATTGAGCCTTTTTGAACTTTTCCCACGCCTCGTTAAACTCATCCTTGGTTTCCTCCACTAACTTAATAATATCATCCCGATACTCACAGCGATCTGTACACAAAGAACAATTAATACTTGATTCCTTCCCTACACCAAACTGACTCATATAAACCCGCACCTCTTCATCAGACTGCTGCGGACTAAAATTCTCATCGAATCCTCGATAACAATTCTCTATCGAAGACTTACCCTCATAAGTGGGTGGTGCAGGATCTTTATACACTGGAACATCCACAAAAGTCGCCTTCTGTAGTCCGGTATAAAATATTGCTGCCCTCCCTGTCTCGCATTTTCCGAGAAAATCCCGCTGCTCCTCACTCATAATCATAGCATTGGCGATCGCCTCTCGATCATGAGTATCCCGCAACTGATGAGCAATTTGCACATTAGTATTTCGCATCGCATCTCGCGCTAATTTTTCGGGACTTTGATCAGCAATAATTAACCCTTCTCCATAAGCCCTGACCTCTGCTAACATATTACAAAATGATTGTACTGCTTTAGCTTTGACATCCGATGTCCCTCCCTCTTCACTTCCTTTTGAAGCCACATTTTCTAGGACATTGTGTGCTTCTTCTACTAAAGTAATATGGGTTAATTCCTTACTGGGATTTAATTCTCGATATTCTCGTAACATAGTTAAAAAGAACATCACCAACAAAGACTTATCTTGCTCATTGAGATCATTAAGTTCTAAAATAACTGGATGACTAAATAACTCCTCAGCACTTGGCTGAGAAATAGGACGACTAAACATTAACCCCTTACTTCCCATCAGTAATGGTTTGATTCTCCCCTTAATCGCTGCTTCTAGATTACTTTTAACCTCTCCTTGATACCCCCTTTCTTTTAACACCTTTTCTACAGCAAGATAAAAATCCTGCCTCGTCGGAAATTGACGAGGTTCTGCTTCAGGATTTCTCCCTTTATCAGTTAATTGCCAGCCTTTTTGCTGATAGATAACCTCTAATCCTTCCGCAATGACAGAAGGTAAAGGACCCACATGGGGTAACGCTCCCTCAAAACAGGTTTGTAGTTTAGCAATATGTGCTTCCACCCTAACACCTGGCATTAATTGAAATGGATTAAATCGCAACGGCGAAACAGTTTCATCTCCTAATGTATAAATTCTCAATTGATTCTTGAAAATATCTACTTTGCGTAAACCTCGATATTCTTTTTTGGCTGATTCAATCACTAAAAAAGGAATCTGAAACTTGCGCCAAAATTGATCCAACAAATACAAACAAGTGTTACTTTTTCCACTTCCGGTAAACCCCGTAATTAGCGCGTGTTTAGTAAAGGCATTTTCGAGAGAGTTGCTCTACCTCCCACATGAAAACGCCCTAAATCAATATTATCAGGAGGAATTTCCTCATTGCGCGGTCCTGGATGGAAATCTGGGGGACGTTGTTTAACCGGAATTCCTGGTACTCCCCCTTCCACCGAAACCGGAAACCGAAACGCCGAAGCAGCACCTCGGCCATCCATCAAATAGCGCAATCTTCGCAGAGAATCATGAGGCGCATTTTTACTGTGTAAATTGAGGATAAGAGGGCTAAAATCGAGTAATTTACAGACAGCTTGTAGGTAGGAACAATTGGGATAGGAAATCACTTTTGCTCCCGATGGGATAGGTTCTGTTTCTCCTAATGGGGACTCATAAGCTTGTTCTTCCCGCAAGGTACTTGCTAACGCTGAAGCAACTTGTTGAGCGACACTTTCATCATGGGAAAAGCAAAAAATTGTCGCCAAAAAAGGATGAGTAAGTCGGCGTAAATTTGCCGCATATAGCCTCGACTCCCAACGCAACTGAGGATCAGTTTTACTTTGGGAAGGGTTAACTTGAGCATTGCCAAAATTTGTCCCTCTAGTTTGCATTTGGGCTAAACTTTCCGCTTGTCTGGCAATATCAGCAATTAAGTTTTTTTCTTCAGGTTTAAGTTGAGTTGGACTGAGGAGAATACAGATACTCATCGGTAAATTTTGTGCTGCAATCGCATTAAAAGGAACAAGAAATGTTCCTCCCGCGCCCCACCAAGGACGAATCGCGTAAAGTTGTTTTTCTTGCTCAGAATAAATCAACTCTTTGGGAATCGAAAATTCCGCCTCAGCAGCAGAATTTTGAGGATTACCCGTAATCGGAGTATCTTGTCTGATAGGAGTTTTAACTTCTTCCTGGCAAACTTCAAAACAATAGTTGTAATTATAATTCTCTGACAACTCTTGTAATTGTGCTTGATTCAGGACTTCTGGCTCAAAACCAAAAGATGCTAACATTCTTCTTAAATCTGTAAGCAGAATATTCGCTTGATTTTCTCCTTGGGAACTTTTAGGAGTGCGTAACCGCCCTAAAATATAACTATCAATACGTTTATGAGTCTGATTGAGATCAAATCTAAGAGCATAAGTCACATCACCACTGCTGCGCCACAACCCAGAGACAAATTGTGTCCAGCGACGACAATATTCCTGGATGCGTTCCGGTGGTTCTTTTCCTAATAGAGTATGATCGAGGAGGAAATCAGGTAAAAAGAGAATTTGCAATCCAAACAAAAATCCTTTAGCAGTATCTTGTTTGGGGTTTAGGTAGAGTATATTTGAATAAGAATCTGTTGATAACATGATAGTTTAGTGGCGATTCGTTCCCGTCCAATTTTAAAGGCGAAAGCCTGAAACCTAAATGGATTAACCAATATTATAACCTGAACTTTGCTTGTCGGCCGACACTGCAATAAAATGTAGGGGGCGTTAGACGGCGACAATCTTGGCTTTTACTTAGGGCTAACAATCCGTCGTAACGCACCAACTACGAGAGCTATTAAAAATAGAATAATGCCTAATTATAGATAAAAATTGGGCTAGAGCCTCGACAACGAACCTGGAACGCACCAACCACGAAATATATTAAAAATAGAATAATGCTCGCCAATTTTAGTTAAAACAGATTTTCGGCTATTGGCATCTAGTTTCTCCAAAAATTTATTGGCTGATCTACTGATCCTGATCTTCACGATTAAACCAGCCTGTAATATCAACGAAGCCGTCGTCTTTGTAATCAACAGGATT
>NZ_JADBVM010000061.1:0-8504 GCF_020244875.1 Microcystis sp. M44BS1 | reverse complement strand
GTTGTAGAGATTTTTAGACTGCCAAGATCAATTATCTATCTCAGCCCAAAATCTATGTCCTTTCTTGATAATGTGTCTTTCGGCTACTAACATTATTGTCCGTTGTCTTTTAACTCAGCGTCGGGTTTTGAAGGGTTGTCATCCGTTATGATAATTGTACCAGAAGGCAATTGATAACCTGTTAAATTTCCTTGTTTCCACCATCTCCAAGCCGTTCGATAACTTATTGCTGCTTTTTTTGCCTAGTCTGATAGTTTCATGTCTATATATTACAATGCCTGACTATATCTGACTATATTTGTATTGAAACTTTACAATACTATAGCGGTTCTCACACTATGTGGCACAGTTAAACCTTTGCTGATAAAGCTTTTTAACATCGATAATGTACCTCTTGCGAACAGGAAACGCTATAAATCCAGTTATTAAAGACTGATTATTTATTCTCCGTTTTGCATGAGTGCCTGTCCTAATATGTAGCCCATACTCAACGGATTTAGGATCACATTACCGTGCGCTCTTATCGAAAAAATCAATCATTGCCCGAAGAAGATCAAACCAGAGGATGATAGAAAAGTTAGAATTACCCTTGCAACTATGACCCTAGATATTATCCCCGAAGGGGAAGAACGCAAAGTGGAAGCTGTCAGTAGTGCCGCCATTGATGGTGCGCCGATCGCCTATATTGTCGTCTTAGCGGCCATTGTCACTACTCTTTCTTTTATTCCCTTCTCCATTGTCCTCGCTTCTGGCGGTAGTATGCCCCTCAGTCAAGCGGTTTTTCCCCTCTTGGGTTGGTTACTCGGCCCGATCGCTGGAGCGATCGCTAGTGGCATTGGGTCCTTAATTGGGGCTTTCCTTGCCCCCTACACGGCAGGAATTCCCGCTATTTCGGTCTTTGGGGCAATTATAGCCAGTTTTGTGGCGGGAACAATGGTTTTAGGCAAAAAACGCCGTTATTGGTGGTTAGGATTGACGTTAATTTTTCTGATTCCCCTGTTTATCTACGCTAACCGGGCGATCGGACTGAACGGCATTTCGCCACGAGTCTTTATTGCTGGGGCTTTCGTCGATTGGTCGGCTTTGGTATTATTTATCCTACCAACCCGGACTCTGTTTACCCATTGGATCAAAGGTAGCAATTTTGTCCTAGTAGCGGCGGGAATTTTTGGGGGGACTTGGACCGCCAGCGGCCTCTCCCATTTAGGGGCCGTCGCCATTACCTACTCGATTTTTAACTGGCCCGAAGAAGTCTGGATCGCTTTAATTGGGATCGTTCCCATAGAAAATCTGATTCGTTCCCTCGTCGGTATGGTGATCGGTTGTGGTGTGATTGCCGGTTTACGGGCGATCGGTCTGGTCAAATCACGAGAGGCGATCTACTAGACCTCTTGTAAAAATCAAAAATTGTTGTTAGGGTTAGGAGTCAGGAGCCGGTCGTCGGGAGTCAGGAGAAGAAAAAAGACAAGAGACGACTAGACTATCCATAAAACCTAAGATTATGTCGAATTTATCCGAGCTTTTAGATATTGTGACCCAATAGCGGCTCGATAACTTATTTTTGCAGGAGGTCTACTGAAATGGGAATACAGCAGTTATCTTAAATGGTGACATAGGAGGTTTTCCTTTTGGGGTGTGGGGTGTGGGGTGTCGGGACGGACGCAAGGGCAAGAATTGCCGCGTTGCGTCCAACCCCCCACCGAAAAAAAAGAGAACTAGCGTTTAAGCCAACTCATCATTGCCCGCAGATCTTGGCCGACTTCTTCGATCGAATGTTCTGCTTCTTGACGACGCATAGAGGTGAAACCCGGTTTACCTGCTTGATTTTCGAGGACAAACTCTCGGGCAAATTGTCCCGATTGAATTTCCCCGAGGATTTTCCGCATTTCGGTCTTAGTCGCTTCCGTCACCACCCGCGGACCGCGAGTATAGTCACCGTACTCGGCTGTATTGGAAATACTATCGCGCATTTTAGCTAAACCGCCCTCGACGATCAGATCGACGATCAGTTTCACCTCGTGTAAACACTCAAAATAGGCTAATTCGGGCTGATAACCAGCTTCCACGAGGGTTTCAAAGCCAGCTTTAATTAAAGCACTTAAACCGCCGCATAATACTGCCTGTTCGCCAAAAAGGTCCGTTTCTGTTTCCTCGCGGAAAGTGGTTTCCAAAACCCCGGCCCGAGTGCCACCGATACCTTTAGCGTAGGCCATTGCCCGATCGCGTGCTTGGCCGGTAGCATCTTGATAGACGGCGAATAAACAGGGGACCCCTTGACCTTGTTCGTAGGTACGACGGACGAGATGGCCCGGTCCTTTGGGGGCAACCATAACCACATCGACATTATCCGGGGGAACCACTTGACCGAAATGAATATTAAAGCCGTGGGCAAAAGACAAAACCTTGCCTGGGCTTAAATTCGGGGCAATTTCGTGGAGATAAATCGTTTTCTGCACTTCATCCGGTAAGAGGATCATGATCCAGTCGGCAATTTTAGCGGCTTGGGCCACATCATAAACCGGAATACCGGCTTCTTTGGCTTTGATGGCCGATTTACTGCCGGGATATAGACCAACAATCACATTAACGCCACTATCCTTGAGATTTAATGCGTGGGCATGACCCTGGGAACCATAACCAATAATAGCGATCGTTTTTCCCGCTAATAAATCTAAATTGGCATCCTCATCATAGTACATTCGTGCCATGGAACTCGCTCCTTAACTTCTTTTGTCACTGTGCAAACTCCTAATTATACGGGAAAATCACGCCCGTCAGAAGCATAAGAGCGCCGGTTTCCTGGAGTCAGGAAAAAATATTGTCTAGAAAAATTGCAATTTTCTCTAGAGAATTGGGTATTCTAACTAGGCTTGGCTGAATAAATCTAAAAACCTTGTTGGATAAGGTTTTTAGACTTTTCAAAAAGTGCCGACCATGGGAGTGATGGGGGGGAAAATTCCGGGACTTTTTCCCTGAAAATTAGGTAATTGACCACCTGAAAATGGGTAAAACCCCACACCCCACACCCTGTGGCACCAGGAAAAACTTTTTGCCGCAAACCCTAACTAGGCTTGGCTGGCTTGATCTAGTGGAGCAGAAAAAAAAGGGGGGGGTAATGGCCAATTTTTGGCTTGGACTTGGTTCTTTCACCAAAATTGATTACAATATCACCATCAATAAGCACTTCCTCTCCTCTCACCCAGTTAAGATTAACCTAGATCTGAACACGGATAATCGGGTTAGTATTTAGGGACGAAATAGCTTCTCTCCTTCTCGATTTTTACCTTTTCTGGGTAATTTACCCAGTCAGGATCGTTGATAGACTGATTTACTGCCTTGATCGGGACTAAATGAAATCAGGTCAAAAAATTGTTTGCTTTGTTAATCACTAATTCTCTTAGATCTGCCCAGGAAAATCTATGGTAAGTTTTTTTAAAAAGCTATTGACAAAAAAACCTCAAGGTGTTGGGTTAGAGATCACCCCGGAGCGTATTAACATAGCTCAGATCGCCAAACAGGGACAAAATTATAAATTAGTTAAATGTTGTTGGTCGGATATCCCGGAAGGCATCTTTGAGGAGGGAAAAATCGTCGATTCCCCCGCTTTAGCGGAATTAATCCAAGAATTCCTCAAGGAAAATAAAATTAACAGCAAACGAGTCGCTACTGGTGTGCCGATGCGCGAGTCAATGATCCGGATGATCCCCATTCCCTCGGAATTGGACGATCAGGAATTGCGAAATCTGGTCTTAAATCATGAGGCTAGTTTATACCTTCCCTATCCTCGCGAGGAAGTGGATCTCGACTACCAAAAACTAGGCTACTTTCAGGATGAAGACGGGATCGAAAAAGTACAAGTATTATTAGTTGCTACTCGTCGGGAGATTACCGATGCCTATATGGAAACCTTCCAACAGGCAGGATTACAGGTAGATGTGCTAGAAATTAATAGTTTTGCCCTAATTCGGACGATTCGCGAGCATTTGCGACAGTTTAGTTCCAATGAAGCCGCCGTTATTGTTGATATAGAATTTGATAACACGGAAATTGCCATCGTGGTGGACGGCGTTCCCCAATTTTCCCGCACTGTCCCCATCGGCACTTTCCAGCTACAAAATGCCCTCTCCAGGGCGATGAATTTGCCCACCTCCCGCAGTCCTGAGATTCTTTTGGGGATGACAATTCCGATTACTGCCTTTGATAGTCTTAGCACCAATACCGGCACTTCTGGGGCCCCTACTAACGCTGGGATGACGGCACTGATGCGCGTTTTAGGGGAATTAACCGATGAGTTACGGCGATCGATTAATTTCTATCTTAACCAAAGTGATGAACTGGAAATCGTCCAATTACTTTTAGCAGGTCCCGGGGGCGGTTTAGCGCAACTAGACGAATACTTTACTCAACGTCTCAGCGTCCCCACCATGGCAATCGATCCGATCGCATCACTGAACTTAGATACAACTCAAGAGATTCCTAATACCGAAAGACCGGGATTAGGAACAGTTCTCGGTTTAGGATTACGGGAGGTATAGACAAAAATTATGTATAGTCTTGACGTTAATTTTCTTAAGGATCGCCATCTTAGCCAAACGGGGAAAGGAACCCCCGCGGCCAAGATTTCCACCGCTATTAACCTGCGTAAACAAACACCCCTGTTGATCGGTGTGGGAGTGGGGGCCGGATTATTAGCACTGACGGGATTACTCGGTTTAAGCGTCGGTTGGCAAACCAGCGAAACTCAGGCCCTAATTCAGCAACTGGACGGGGAATTAGGTCAACTGCAAGCCCAAAGCAAAAAGCTAGAAGACCTGAGAGCGCAATTAACGGCAGTAGAAGGAGAAAATCAATCTCTGGTAACTGTATTCAATCAGATTAGGCCTTGGTCAGCCATTCTTCAAGAAATTCGCCAACAAACTCCCCCTAGCGTCCAGCTAACCAGTGTGCAGCAGGTGGAGGTTCCCGCTGCCCCAGATCAAGGGCAACCGAATCGGGCTACTCAGTTAAAAATCAGTGGTTTTGCCAGTAGTTACGAAGCAGTCAATGATTATCTTTTAACCCTGCAAGCTTCCCCTTTTTTACAGGGTAAGAAAACGGTGATCGAAAGTGCTGCCCTGGCCGATTTGCCCGTACAGGTGGCTAATCAGTACAAGAATATTAGTGTGAGTTTCCCGCAAGCGGTTCAATTTGTGATCACCGCCCAATTAAGTGATACTCCCGCTACTCAACAACTGCTCAATCTTACCCGGAATGGAGCACTCGGAGTTATCACTAGGATTAATACTCTCAAACGCCAAGGAGCCATTCAACCATGACCTTTACCGAAGAATTTGAAGATCGCGAATTTGAGGAATTTGAGGAGTATCCTATCGCTTTCGGGATAACTTTTACTCCCCGCAATAGTGGCATCGCTGCCGCTGTGCTAGGTTTACTTGGCTCTTTCTATCTGCTTTTTAACTGGGTGATGCCTGCTTATAATGCCTTGCAACAGTTGCAAAACGATGCAGCCGGCAAACAACAACAGATAGATCAACAAAAAAGCGGTCTCGGACCGGCCGAATTACCAAAAATTGAGAGTCAGTTGCAACAAAAAGAGGCAACTAAACAGCAAATTCTCGCGCTTTTCGCTCAAGAAAAGAACTTAAGCACAATTCTCTTAGATATTAGCAAGATCTTTAAGTCTCGCAATGTTAAGCTGATTAGTTTCCAACCCCAAGGACCAGAACCAGTGGTGGTTTCCGATGGTTCCCTCGGTAGCGCGGTTAATAATAAGCTCAAACGTCAAACTCTTAACGTCAAGATCGAAGGGAACTATGCTAACACTCAAGAGGTTATTCGGGATTTAGAAAGATTACAGCCGCTCATTTTGCTCAACAGTCTCAATACCCAGATGGAAAAGGAAGGATCGGCGGTTAAAGTGGTTAGTACTGGCAACAATAAAGCCACTATCGTTCCCCAAGGCGATAAACCCGTTACTACCACCTTTCTTCTCGATGTGATTATTCCTCTCAGTGCCGCCGAATTAGCGAAATTAGCACCGCCCCCCCCCGCCGAAGGTCAACCCCCCGCTAGTCCGCCCCAATAATAGTCTTCAATCCAGTGTGAGTGTTTAGTTTTTTGTCCGTTGAATCCCCCAATTGTTGAGGAGTGAAATTAAAGTGAATTCGTCCCGTTATGCCCTGTTTATCCCCCAAATTGCCTCGTTTTTATTGATGGCTCCCCTGAGCGCTTTGGCCGAAACCCCCATTTCCTTCGATGGTTCAGAGTTAAAATCCCATACATCAAAAATTGAATTTTGGCAAGAGTTTAGTCAAGAAAATTTACAAAAAAGACCTAAGAATTTCGTTCCCACCCCCGATGCCGTACAAAAGGAGATCAGCGATCGCATTTTAGCCAGTGAAAAACTGCTCGCCCAAAGTGTGCCCCTTGTCCCCAACCCCGAAATTATCATTCAAGGCGCACCCCAAGCCCCCGGTGTTCCCACCCTACCCCGGGCCGTCGCCCCACCGGTGGGAGATATTGCCATCTCTAACATCGATGCTAGTGCCGAAAAGGTCAAATTCGAGCGGAATATGATTGTACCTCGTGTTTTACTCCGGGAAGCTTCCGCTAGAGAAGTGTTAATGACCCTTGCTAACTATGCCGGTTATAACGTCGTTTTCACCAGCGCCCAGGGGGAAACTAACGCCACCTCTCAGACAGTTTCCTTAGAATTTACTAACGAATCGGTGGAAAACATTTTTAATGCCGTATTGTTAATTTCTGGACTCCAGGCCAACCGTCAGGGTACAACTATCTTTGTTGGGGCGCAATTACCCCAAGGCGCTCGTAATCTGATTAGCCGCACCCTGCGTCTCAACCAAGTTAAATCTGTCGCCGCCGCCACTTTCCTCGCTACCCAAGGGGCAGAATACCAGCGTTTAGTTACCCAAACCGAGGATATCGTCGATCCCCTCACCGGACGAGTCATCGGTCGCCGGGATGTTCCTCCCACCCTAGAGCCACTGGCCCCCCAAGAAACGAAAGGCTCAAAAGCTGCCTTACTTTTAACTGGTTTAAGAGTTGCCGCCGACGAGCGCCTTAATTCTATCAATTTAATCGGCGAGGCGCGGCAAGTCCAGATCGCCACCTCTTTATTAACCCAACTAGATGCCCGTCGCCGTCAGGTGGTGGTTAATGTCAAAGTTATCGATGTTAACCTGCTCAATACAGACCGTTTTAACAGTAGTTTTTCCTTCGGTTTTAACGATGGTTTCTTTGTTCAAGATAACGGGGCGGCAGTGCTGAACTTTGGTAATATGAACCCACCCAATAGCTCAACTGTATCTAAGCCAGGGGCTTTTGCACAGCCGATAGTTCCTTTAAATAATGTTTTCTCTGGGGAGGGAACACCCACTCTAGAACCTTTTTTTGATGTTCAGAATGGTGCGCCTTTTAGCAATATTACTCAAGGGCCATTGGGTAATCCTTTATCTTCAAATTTCGCCGGTTATGCCCGTCCTAATTTTGGAAGATTTAATAACCCTTTTCAACCCGGTGTAACTCAAATTACAGAAGATAGAATAGAATTTACACCACCCGGCCTATTCCAGTATCCTCAAAAATTCCTGATGACCCTGCAAGCGTCAATTCAGACAGGGAATGCCAAAATTCTCACCGATCCCTCGCTGGTAGTGCAGGAAGGTCAACAGGCCACCGTTAAGCTCACCGAGAAAGTGCTAGAAAGTGTCGAGACAAGTGTAGATCCTCTCAGTGGTGTACGCACCACTACCCCCGTCCTGGCCGATGCTGGGTTAACTCTAGCGGTAAACGTCGATCAGGTGGATGATAACGGCTTTATTTCCCTGTCGGTTAGCCCCACTGTTGCCTCTCCGGGATCTCCAATTCGATTTGATAGCGGTGGTCTGACAGTCAACACCCTTACCCCTCTGATTCGTCGGGAATTAACTTCCGGTTTAGTTCGTCTCCGGGATGGACAGAGTTTAATTCTTTCCGGGATTATCCAAGAGCGCCAACAGAGTTCTGAGACAAAAGTGCCGATTTTAGGGGATATTCCCATTTTAGGGGCTTTATTCCGCAGTCGTACCAATCGCAACGAGCGCTCGGAGGTGATTATTCTCCTCACTCCCAAAATCATCGAAGATACGGCCACCTCTACCCTCGGCATCAACTATCAACCGGGCCAAGATGCGGCGGAAATGCTTCAGCGTCAAGGTTTCCCCGTACAACCGCGACAGTAATCATTGACATACTCCCACCGTCAAGCTACTGGTCTGTCAAGATGTTATTGACGGATACAATCTTTTTAACCCACATTCCGCACCCTAAGTGGGGTTTGCGGCAAAAACTTTTTGCCGCAAACCCTATGCGCGGAGATAGGAGTCGTCAATCAGCCAAAAAACTTTGGGGCCAGTTTACCCGGTGTTTACCGACAATGCGCGGTTGCTTACACAGACTTTTGGGAGTCCTATAAGACAGTAATTCCCAGTAAACGTCATCGACCG
>NZ_JADBVM010000060.1:0-4999 GCF_020244875.1 Microcystis sp. M44BS1 | reverse complement strand
TCCACCTAGGGCCATGAAGGCGCAGGGGAAGAGTAGTAAACCAGACCAACCGATGAAGACGAAACGGTCTCTTTTGAGCCAGTCATCGAGAGCATCAAACAGCCCTCTTTCTGGGGCGCGTCCGACAGCAATGGTCATGGGTATTTTTCCTCTTGCTTAACTGAAATCACGGGCAAGATTTCTTAACTTTTTTGAGTCTGGGATTACTCCCATTGTCTTATAAGATGGCGCGATCGATTGACTGGATTAGCTTGACTAAACTAGCTGCGATCGCTCGTTAATCCTCACAAACTGTAAAAGATTAACGTTTCTTAAACTAGCACAAGCTAGACAATAATTTCGAGTTCGGTAAGACTTTGGTTCCTTGCGGCCTCTATCTACCTTTAACTATTATTAGCAAAAAATTACAAATCTATACAACTTGACTCATAATTGATTTTTTACGCACACAAAAGCTTTTTTGTCAATGAGTATTTATATTCATTTTTTTAATTGATCGCCATTCCCAATCCTCTAGGGGTTGCTCTAGCAATTGACAATCAAAGCATTCCTCGGCGGCGGTTTTCAGGGTAGCGATAAGGGTTTCTAGGGTCAAATCTGGGTCTAAATTCAGCTTTTGAGGGGCAGCACCGGCGAAAACTTGCTCAAACAGCGAATTATCTTGCTCTAGCACCATCGAACCATGTTGGAGAACAGAGGAACCCTGTTGCAGTTGGGCGCTACCAATAAATTTATTCCCCCAATTATCGACTAAATCCGCACCGGTAGCCGTACCAAAACAGTTAGCAGAATGGATATATCCCCGGCCGGCAGCACCGTAGGACAATTCCAGACCGAGATTTTGCCAGCCTGTGATTAAAAATTGACAGATTTGACAGTAAACTTTCCTAACATTCCCCTTCATCCCCGAATTTACCACCATATAAGTCAAATCCCCCTGATGTAGTACAGCCCGGCCACCGGTAGGACGACGAACTAGGGAGATTTTTTGACCTTGCCAAGTCAAATCACGCCAAAAATCGGGATATTGCCGTTGATGATAGCCCAAGGAAATAGCCGGGGGCGACCATTGATAAAAACGCAGAGTCGGGGGATGATCACCACAACGGTGTTGCTCTAGTAACCAAGAATCGATCGCCATTTGTTTCTCTGCCGATGAGATAATTGGAGGGATATAACGCCAAATTTTAGCTGCCACCAAAGGATTCTCGTAACATTTCATCATTATTATCTGCTACCGTCGCCACGAGAGTAATTGCTCGCGAAATCTCCCCGGGAGACAAATCGGCCACCGTACGCTGAGAAATCACCACCACCTGATCATTCATAATGGCAAAATGAGATTCAAAGGTTTCGGCACAATTCATCGCTAATAACTTGCGAGTTAATCCCAATTCATCCTTAACGGGTAATTTGAGGACAGAAGACCACACCGTGAGAAAATCATCATCGCTTTCCCCAGTTAACTGTACAAACACCTCAACGCTACCATACTGAAACTTCCAAAGATAACCTTTTTCTGTATGTTGTACCATAGCAGTATCATTCTGCTGCAGAGTAGAAATAACCGTTTCAATCATTTCTTGGTGACTGCTCGTACTAGCCAGAAATTCATCGGTCATTGACTCTATTGCGTCCGAAGTCGCTAAACTTTCTGTGGTCATAAAAATTCCCTAAACTCGATCGATCACAATCTTATCCCAAGAGAAAAGAAAAAAGTAACAAAACAGACATAGAAGAGGGGAGTGGGGAGCTTTTTTCCTGTGATTAGTAAACAGCAAACAGTAAACAGCGAAAAGACAACGGCTTAACCATTCTCTATATAAGGGTTTCAGAACTTTTTTCTCATTTTACCTAACCCACCTTGACAGAAGATAAATGACATTTTGGGCGCCGGCGGTCATTGGTGTCAACTTAAGCAAAAAGCTTAATTATTATTAAGTAGGGAGGCACAATTATTTGTAGGATGGGTTAGCGGTAGCGTAAACTATGCGGGCGTTGGGTTTCATGCTTCAACCCAACCTACGTTCATCTTATATTTAATTCCACCCACCCACTTACTGATCAGGGTAAGCTGTTTTGTCTGTCTAGTTTGAGCTTGAGTCTCGGGCTGATCGTTTCTTTTCTCCTGTTACCTGCGTGGGGTAACAGGCGGGTTAAAATGACGATTTGGTATCAGGCTTATACCGTTATGGTTTGAGCTAGTTATTCTTTTTACCACCAAATAGAGACCAAAAACCGCTCTTAGGATTCCCTTCCTTTTTTTGTCCCTTCTGGTCTTCCATTTCAGTATTAGGATTAACTACTTTATCCAGTTCCCGTTTGCACCTAATCACCGTCGCATCTTTGGGGCGGGCTTGCCAAGCGCGATTGATATGAACCCGGGCCATGGAGAGTTGATTTTGTCGCAGATAGGCTAAACCGAGCAGGGCGTGACAGATGCTATTATCTGGTTCTTCCCGTAGGGCATCGCGCAATTCTCGCAAAGCTTGGGCGGGGTTATTTTGGTCAAGAGAGGCTTGGGCGCGGCGAATATAGGCTTCTAAGGGCGATTCTTTGGCTTTAGCCGGGGCTGCCACCACGGCAGCCGCGACCACTAACTCGGACTGGCGAGGATTGCCTTGGGAGATAAAGACTTTCGGGGTAGTTTTCTTGTTGCCCTGACCTTCGGTTAGCATCAGATAAACCAGATTGAGTTCACTGAGTTGGGCGATTTTCTGATAGGTATTTTCCAGGGCGGTATATTGATCGATGGCCAAAGATTGCAGGATTTTTTGATAGGCTAATTCATAGTTAGCGGTGGACTGGGCTAGTTTTCTAGCTGGTTCGCTATTGATGGTGATTTTACCCGAATCCCGCGCCATTGCCTTGCCCATTTGTGTTAAAACAAGGCGGAATTCTTCCCGAGATAGGTCGCGGCCCAGATGTTCGTAGGCTGGGTTAACTAATTTGGCGAGTAACTGATGAGCCTGTTCCCTTTCGGCGGGGGTGTAAAGGCGACAGGTATCGGGGTGAAGTTTATAGGCGATTTTTAAGTAACGCTCTCGAATCTCCTCATGTTCGGCATCGATCGAGACTCCTAAAATAGCAAAGTGATCGATTACATCAAATTTAAATAACCCTTGGGAAATTGGAAAAGGCATACAGCAGACCCTACTCTAAAATGATAATCCCATTAAAACTGAAAACTCCAAGAGGCCGCTTTTTGCAGAGCCTGGCTTAAGGAGGTGTGAATGTGTCCGTTAGTGGCCAGAATTCGCCCCGTTTCCATCAGAAAAGGACTCTCATCGTAGGCGCTAATTTTACCGCCAGCCTCTTCGATAATAACAATTCCTGCGGCCAGATCCCAGGGATTAATCCCTCGTTCCCAATAACCATCTAAGCGCCCACAGGCCACATCGGTTAAGTCTTTGGCAGCAGAACCGCTGCGGCGTACCCCTTGGGTCAGATGGGTGAGATAACAGAATTCGGCATAATTATTATCGGGGGTTTGACAGCGATCGTAGGCAAAACCCGTCACCAGTAAACTTTTTTCTAGTTCACTGGTCCGGGAGACATGGATGGGACGACGGTTCAGAGTAGCCCCCAAACCCCGGGCTGCCCGAAATAGTTCCTTTCTAAAGGGGTTATAGATGACTCCCACTGCTGCTATCCCTGCGATCAGGAGTCCGATGGAGACGACGGATACGGGATAACCGTGGGCATAGTTGGTGGTTCCATCGAGAGGATCGATCGCCCAGAGATACTCGCTATCCGTCCCTGGCAGTTTTCCCGATTCTTCCGCTAAAATCCCGTGTTTGGGAAAGTGACGGCCAATAATTTTGAGAATTTCTGTTTCTGCTCGACGATCTATTTCCGTCACTAAATCGCCCGATCGCCCTTTTTCTTCTATTGTCTCGATTTTACCCCAATTATCGAGGATAATTGTTCCCGCTGCTAGGGCGGCTTCGCTGGCAATATCTAGGTATTTTTCTAATTGGCTGCTGGTATCTGGCACGATTAATCCCTAATCTATTCTTCATCTAAGGGTAAACCAAAACGCACTTTTCCACGGGCAAAAAAGCGACCGAATTGCAATTCATAGACTTCATCTTCGTCTTGGGTGGCTACTTCCATATCGCCACGAGCATAACTGACACAAAGTAAAGCATAACCTCTGGCTTTTAATTCCGGCGATAGTCCGATCGCTTCTGGTTGATGGATATCTCCTGATAATACCCTGACCGCGCAGCTGGTACAAGCTCCATTGCGACAGGAAAAGGGTAATTGATGACCCTGTTTTTCCAGACTGTGCAGTATATAGTTATCCTCTGGAACGGTGGTGACAAATTTTTCGCCCGTCTGACGATTGTTAACGGTGATTTGATGATATTTAGTCATAGTTTAGTTAGGCAGAAATTATCGATGCAATTCTAGATAATTCTAAATTTAGGGGCTATTTTGAGCAGCCATCTCGATTATATCATCAATATTTGCTCAAATGGTCATCATCTTGATAACTGTTAACTTTTTTGGGATCACTTGCTAATTTTTATGGCTCTTGAAACTTCATCTCTTTTAATCTAACTGCACCGTCGATAATTGAGATTTCCTGGGAGCCAATTTGCACGATCACATCTAATCCCTTGCCGATAATTTTAACTGCTGGGGGACGACTTTTCTGTACGGTCATCACCAGAAAAAATTCCTCGCTACCTGTGGCTAAAATGCGCTCACCTGTATTAGTTTTCTCGACTTTTAAAGTCACGGGAGTGATAAAAGTTCCCTGCATATTTGCCCGATTTTGAGTGATAATAAAACTATTTTTTCCGAGAGTGACATTTCCCTGTGTATTCATCACCCAAGTTTTATTAATAAATTCGGCTCTTCGTTACTCTTTATGCTAAATCAACATACAAGATGCCAAGATAACATACTTCTAACCCAAAAATTCCGAAAGTTTCTAAAGCCATAGCCTCTCCGTTTTATTAGTTTAAGTTTATTGTTGATTCCCTCGACC